>JAHHJO010000287.1:0-11838 GCA_018680275.1 Bacteroidia bacterium | reverse complement strand
CTGAGACGACAAATAATGTCAGACTGATTAACCACAAGGTCATACCAGTTCCAGATCCAGATGAAGCCTGTGGCAAGGCGCTTAAAGGTGGATAACCTGTCCATCCTCCGGAAAATGGTCCTGTACTTAGAAATAAAGAATAAAACATAACACAGCCAGCCATGAAAAAGAACCAATATGACAGCATATTGAGGAATGGTGAAGCCATATCACGGGCACCTACCTGGAGAGGAATCAAAAGATTACTGAATGTTCCACTCAATCCTGCTGTCAGGACAAAGAATACCAGGATAGTACCGTGCATTGTTACCAAAGCATAGTAAAATTCAGGAGAAAGGGTACCAACACCATTTTCTACAACAATCCACTTTCCGAGAAAAGGTTTTATCCAAGTCAGATCTGCTTCAGGAAATCCTAATTGCAACCTGAACACAATTGACATGGCAGCTCCAATCAGCGCCCAGAAAATACCTGTTATCAGGAATTGCCTGGCGATAATTTTATGGTCCATACTAAATATATAATGACCAATAAAATTGGATTGATATTTATCTCCATGATGATGATCATGAAAATGATCATCATATCCCTGCTCTTCAATCAGTACATCTATTTCGTCCTGTGTATTTATCAATATATCTGACATAGGAAATTTATTTAGATAATATTTTTAATTCTGTTCTTCTGTTATTTGCTCGACCCTCTTCTGTATCATTGCTGTCAGACGGTTGTGCCTGACCATATCCCTTCGAAACAATATCTTTTGCGCCAAGATTACCCAGGAAATCAGCTACAGCTGTGGCCCGTTTTTTGGATAATTCCAGATTCATTGCTGCATCACCGGTATTATCTGTATGTCCACCTATTTCCACTTTTATATCCGGGTTTTCAGATAACAATGATGCCAATTTATTTAATTCATAACGCGAATCTTCCTTAAGTGTTGAAGATCCTGTCTCAAAAAATACATGTTTTAATTTAATGAGTGTTTCATCACCTGATTCAACGGCAGTGGTAAATTCACTTGTAAGCTCTCTTTCTCTTTCCAAAATCTCTAGATCAAGCAATTGGCCTTTGAATGGATCATAATCTGTATTCCTGATATTGGTCATATAATAAGACTGTTGTTCGGCAAGCCACTTCTTGTATTCAGCCGGCTCGACGATCTTTACAAGCCTTCTCATGCTATAATGTCCTTTACCACATAATTCAGCGCAGGCCAACTCATATTCAAAATCCTGCCATCTCATATTGCTATCCGGATCATTCGGATCGGAAGGCTGCTGCCATTCTGGATAATTTCTTAATTCCTGGCGATATTCATCTGTCGTTTTAACCGGTGTAAATATGAAATATGTAGGAAGGCCAGGGACGGCATCCATTTTGACACGGAAATGTGGAAGGTAGAAATTATGTAAAACGTCTTTTGAAGTGATTCTGACTCTTACTTTCTTTCCTTTAGGTAAAACGATTTCCGATGGTTGAAAGTCATCTATATTCTTCGGATCACTCCAATCCTGTCCTAATGGATTATTGGCAGGATTAATTAGTGTAAAATCCTTTGTTCCCAATTTATTATCCGGTCCTGGATACCTCAAATCCCATGCAAACTGGTACCCTGTAGCTTCAATTTCTATATAGTCTTCAGCAGGATCAACATCGAACATCACATCGTTCCAGACTCTTAGCCCTTTAACCACAAGAAATACAAGGACAAACGTTGGAACGACAGTCCATATTATTTCAAGTCGTGTGCTATGAGGGAAAAAATAGGCTGTTCTTTTACTGCTGTGCCTGTATTTGAAAGTAAACCAGAACAGGAAGATATGTGTGATTATAAATACAATTCCTGTCCAGATTAAAGTCGTATTGAAGATACTGTCCAGTGCAGAACCATGTTCAGATGCAGACTGGTGTGGACCATACCCCATCATTCTGTCTTTGTACATGTATGCTGATACAATACAGTAAATCAGAAAGCCTATTAAAAATAATAGGAAATAGAAAGCGGTCGTATTGTTATTACGTTCTGCAACTTCCTCTTCTCCCCTGATCTCAGTGGCAATCTCCGTTAAACGTCCTATCTGAACGATAATGACTGCAATCAGGATAACGATTAATATGGCAATTAAACCTGTCATTGACGTAAATTATTTTTATTAAGTATGATGATGAATACTTTCTTCTAAATATGGATCGTTTTCTCCAACCAGTTTTGTTTTTGACAAAGTGTTGAATACGAAAAACAAGAACAAACAAAGGAATCCGATGAATGTACCAAGTTCAAGCAGACCCGGCATACTAAAGCCCATTTCAAAGCTTGATGCATGTTCACCAACGTGGTGAGCAGCAGCCTCTGCTATTTCATGACCACCTTCATGACCATGTCCTGTAACGGCTTCACCGTGATGCTCTGCTGCATGTCCGTGACCTACTGATTCATGCGCAGTATGCAAAACACCTGGTTTGATCATCAGGAAGAAGTCAAGCCAGTGACCAAACAGAACCAATCCGGCAGTGAATCCTAAAGAACCCATTTTCCTCTTTGTATCATTACGCATGAGGATCAGGAACGGTGCCACAAAATTGATCAGGAGGTTGATGTAAAACAAGCCTTTATAGTTCGTAAGTCTCTCTTTAAAATAAATGGTTTCCTCTCCAACATTTGCATACCAGATCAACATGTATTGCGAGAACCACAGGTACGTCCAGAAAATACTGAATGCAAAAAGGAACTTACCCAGGTCATGGAAATGCTCAGTACTTACAGACTGGTAATACCCTTTAGACTTCAAGTACAAGAGTACAAGAATGGTCAGACAAATCATTGATACAAACCAGCTCGCTCCTGTATACCATCCAAACAAAGTACTGTACCAATGTGCATCCACAGACATAATCCATTGCCAGATCATCGCAGCAGAACCAAAACCGGCCAATGGCAGAAATGCCGCTGCCCAAATTCTGATCTTCCTGTGTTGTCCAAAATCTGAGGCTTGACCCTGGTCTTCACTCAATGATAAAGATCTGATCTTTGATACAATAAATAACCATATACCAATCAGAATTACAGTTCCAAAGAGATACCAGTATTTATTGAGGAAACCGGCCTTACCGGCTAATATTTTATCGTAATGTTCATTGGCTGGATCAAGTAATGAAGTATCCATCCAATGGTAAAGGTGATGCCATCCAAAGAATACACCCAATGCGATGATACCCATCAGTCCAAGACCTACCAAAAGAAAAAGTGAGAAAGACTCCCATACTCTCTTAAAATTCACATACCATCCCGCCCATGCCGTGATACTTGCACTCATGAAAAATCCTCCCATCAAAGCTATTCCTGTAAAAAAGACAGCATTGTGAAGGAAATTTGACCAGAATCTTGTGTGAAGCGCATCATCTGCCATGAAGTAGGTCCAGCCTAAGCAAAGAACACCTACAAGCATTCCGATGGTCAGCCACATTTTATTTTTACTTGTAAAATCGTAAGTCATCTATTTCGTTTTTACCTGAGTTTTTAGTGATTTTCGTTATGATCGTGATCGGAATCATGTCCATCAGATCCATGATCTGTGTCACCATCGTGATCTTCACCATGATGATCATGAGATTCTTCCATTTCGTCATGTGCAGGCTCCTCTTCCACAACAATATCGCCAGCCGGCCTGTCGACTGCATTCAATGTATTTTCATACTGGTTATAAGCCAGTTTAAGTTTTTTAGCCTGCAATGATCTGATATAATGAATGACATCCCATCTTTCCTTGGTATTCAATTTATCTTTGTATGAACCCATAAGGTTTCTACCTACCATGATAGAATGGTAATACCTGCCATTGCTGGCTGCTAAAAATTCATCATTCAGGAAGTTTGCAGGTTGTACCGGGTACACACCACCATCGTCTCTGACGAGGTAACCGTTTCCATCTCCTTTGTCTCCATGACAGATACTGCAATAGAGATTATACAACTCTTTACCGTTGGCAATGGATGCATCGGTGATTTCATATGGATTATCAATGATTTCATTCATAGCCCTGGTCCGTCCTTCTTCGGAATCTTCATATTCATAGGCTGTAACATGCACATCACTGGGGATAGAAATATTTGCAGATGATGTCCTGGGTACTGTTCCTACAACTGGTTTCTTTGGTTTGGCAAAGTCATAATATTCGTCTTCGCTTCCCCAGGTATTATTATAATAATAGTTGTAGTAGTTTGCTTCGTAAGCAACCGAATGACCCATATCAGGCATAAACTCGCTTCCTGGCGAATTGCCACCAGGCTGTTGACATGATTGTAACATAAACGCGAAAGCGATTGCCAGGATGAGAGTATATCTATACATATGCTTCATAGCTTATATCGTCTTTGAATGTACTTCTTCAGCACCTGAGTTTCTTAAAAATGCTTCTGCTTCAGAAGCATCAACTTCTGATTGATCAAATGCAATACAAAATTTGTCATCTGTAATTCTGAGGTCTATGGTAGGGTTGACCACACCTGGACCAAGACCATTTATCACATAAAAAGTCACTGTCATTCCAATAGCAGAAAATAATACCGTTAACTCGAAAACAATTGGAATAAATGCAGGCACGGACCAGTATGGTTTTCCACCAAATACGATAGGCCAGTCTTTTGTAAATATCCATGTCATACCAAGGAATGCTGTAAGCGTTCCGAGCATACCATAAATAAATCCGGCAATATGCAATCTTGATTCAGACAGTCCTAGAAGTGGGTCAAGTCCGTGGATCGGGAAAGGAGTATATACATCCATAATCTCAAGATGCTTATCCTTTGCCGCTTTCACAGCTCTTAACAAATCCTCTTCGTCGCCGTAGAGTCCGTATACTATATCTTTACTATGTCCCATTTTTTCAAATAGTTGTTTTTATTTATGCATGATGTTCACCATCATGTTCATCATGAATATTTTCAGTTGTTTGTAGCTCATCATGATTATGCCCATGATGCACAGCATTGGGACCAGTGTACTGATCGCCTGCTGTTTTCAAAATTGATTTTACTTCAGCGATAGCTACTACCGGAGCGACTCTTGTAAACAATAGGTATAGTGTAAAGAATATACCCAAAGTCCCAAGGAAGATTCCGATTTCAACCCATGTTGGTGAATAATAGCTCCAGCTCGAAGGCAAATAGTCTCTTGCAAGCGTTGTGGCAATGATCACAAATCGCTCAAACCACATTCCAATGTTAATGATGATCGATACAAAGAATGTGATCGCCACATTTCTTCTCCAAGATCTCTTCCAGAAGATCTGAGGAGAAATCACGTTACAAAACATCATACCAAAGTAAGACCACCAATATGGCCCGACTGCCCTGTTAAAAAATGCAAATTGTTCATAAACATACCCGGAATACCAGGCGATGAACAATTCGGTCAGATAAGCCACACCAACAATAGTTCCTGTAACAAGAATCACCTTGTTCATGGATTCGATATGACCTATGGTTATATATTCTTCGAGTTTCAATAATTTCCTGGTTACGATCATTAGTGTTAAAACCATCGCAAACCCGGAAAAAATAGCCCCGGCAACAAAATATGGCGGGAAAATCGTTGTATGCCATCCTGGAATAACAGAAGTGGCGAAGTCAAAGCTTACGATTGTGTGCACTGAGAGTACGAGTGGTGTGGCAATACCTGCAAGAACAAGTGATAATGCTTCCCATCTTTGCCAGTGCTTGGCAGATCCAGTCCATCCAAAAGAGAGTATATTATATATTTTTCTTCTTAATCCTTTAGCACGATCTCTTACGGTAGCGAAGTCAGGAACAAGTCCAGTATACCAGAATAATAGGGATACTGTGAAGTAAGTAGAGATTGCAAATAAGTCCCAAAGCAATGGGGAATTAAAATTTGGCCATAGAGGTCCTCTTGTATTTGGGTAAGGGAAGAAATAAAATACGACCCAAACCCTACCGACGTGAATTCCAGGAAACAATGCGGCACAGATCACGGCAAAGATTGTCATTGCTTCTGCTGCCCGGTTTACACCAGTTCTCCACTTTTGCCTGAAAAGTAACAAGATCGCTGATATTAGTGTACCTGCATGACCGATACCGATCCACCATACAAAATTCGTAATATCCCATCCCCATCCTATCGTTCTGTTCAGGTTCCATGTACCGATTCCGAACCAGATTGTCCATGCAATACAAAACAGACCAAAGAGTAATAATGTTACCGAAACCAGGAATCCAATTTGCCATCCCAAACCCGGTGTTTTCTCCGTTGGTGAAGCAAGATCTTCAGTTATATCATGATAACTCTTATTGCCCTGGATAAGTGGTTCTCTAATTGAACTTACGTAATGACTCATTTATCGTGTTTAAAATCTTTCAGTTAATAATCATCAGGCATCTAGAGCCTCATCTCGGTTCACAACTTTCATCGAATAATTCACAGAAGACTGAACATTGGTTTCCTCCAGGGAAACAAAATTCAATGGTGACTTCAGTTTCTTTCCAAGTGTTCCTTTCTTATCATTTTGATCTCCAAATGTAATCGCACCTGTCGGGCATGCAGTTTGGCAAGCCGTTCTTACATCAGTATTCATTAGTTTTCTTCCTTCTCTTTTAGCAGTCAACTTCCCTTCCTGGATACGCTGGACACAGAAGCTGCATTTTTCAATCACACCTCTTGCTCTGACAGTCACATCCGGATTCAGTACCATTCGCGTCAGGTTATCTGCACCGAAAGGTATTTCCTCGCCATTAAGTGTAGGCTGGTTACCAGGAAAAATATCGGCCGTTGTATAATCCAACCAATTGAATCTTCTTACTTTATATGGACGGTTGTTGGCACAATATCTTGTTCCAACACATCTGTTATATGCCATCTGGTTGAGTCCTTCTGCACTGTGATTGGTGGCGTTAACCGGACATACATTTTCACAAGGTGCATTATCACAATGCTGGCACATCATCGGCTGGTATACCACATTGGGATTCTCTGCATCCCCGAAATAATACCTGTCTATTCTTAACCAGGTCATTTCATGGTGCCTTGAAACCTCTTTCTTTCCTACAACAGGTACATTATTTTCTGCAATACAGGAAATTGTACATGCATTACATCCAATACACGCATTCAAATCTACATGCATACCCCAGTGATGTCCCTGGGAATACCTTGTTTCTGTATATTCTTCAAATGGATATAAAGTTGCCTCATTCAAATGCGCAAAATTCTCTCTGTCCTTGTGAAGATCCTCAACACTATTGTCAAGGTCTTTAAGGTTTGAGTGATACATTACTGATCTTTCAGTCAAAGACCCCTGATATCCGGTTGCGCCATATGCAAAAGCAAGAGCAGCCTCATCAGCATTAATTATTTCGCCTTTTTTATTTTCAGCTTTCACTCCTATGGTGTGATGGTACTGAACACAGGAAAATTCTTCTTCTTTAGCTATTTTTCCTGAAACACTCACATTCGTATTGAAGTATTGTGATTTGCCTTCATCCAGGCTCAGGCAGTCATTGATATTTACACCAACACCAGAACCGCATCTGCCTGCATTTTCTCTTCCATACCCTAAAGCAAGGGCGACAGTTCCCGGAGCCATTCCAAATTGCTGGATGACCGGAACCTGGACTGTTTTATCTCCTACGACCAGTTCTACGATATCACCGTCGTTCAGTTTATTCATCCCTACAAATCGCTTTACACCATCGAATCCTACAGGGACCGCGAGGTAATTACCCCAGGTTGTCCTGGCTACCGGATCAGGCATTTCCTGTAACCACGGATTGCTGGCAAATTGTCCATTACCCATATTTACAGTTTCATAAAAAGCGATCTCCAGGTCACTATTACTCTTTTTACTAACATTACTTTTTGCAGATGCTACATCTCCCCTGAATGAAGCAGAAGAAGCTGATGAATCAGTCATACTCAATCCATCATGCAATGCAGCACGCCAGAATCCGCTGAAACTTGCATATTCACTCTGTGAAGCAAAGTATTTATCGTTCCACTGCTTCTTGAGATATTCGAAATATGGCTGATCAGAAGAACTGTCTAAATTATCAGATGATGCCCAGGTAAGGAAACTCAGACCAGCCTGTCTTGTATCGAACAAAGGATTAATTGTCGGTTGGACAAGAGATAGATGACCTCTTTTTGCTTCGGCATCACTCCAGCTTTCCAGGTAATGTGGTTCTGCAGCTACCAGATCACAAAAGCTCGTGGTTTCATTTGGCAACATTGAGACGGCAATCGTATTGTCCACTTTTGACATTGCAGATTTGAATTGTTCCGCCTTACAGTAATCATATGCAGGATTAGCTCCCCATATAATGATCGTATCAATCAATCCACCTTCCATTTTTCCGATCAGTGCATCAAGATTCTTTTCATTTCCTTGTCTCTGGTTTGAGGCATGATCAAATGAAATTGTGTGTCCATAATTACCAAGAACATTGTTCATGTCATTGACAAGAATTTGTTCACTAGTATTATTGGAGCTACTGACAATCAATGATTTGCCTTTGGCTCTTTTTAATTCATCTGCTACTCTTGAAAGTGCTTTTTTGGCTTTTTCATTCAAATCATTTCCTCCCGCGCTTCCAGTCACTTGTCCATGCAGATAATCAATGGCAGCCCCCATTTCCGAAGGTTTGATCAATACCCTGTTATCGGCATTAGACCCGGTCATTGACATGAAGCTTTCCACCTGAATATGCCTTGACATTTTCGGGTTTTTTACATCTACCTTCCTTCCTTTTATGTATTTGGAAGCATATTCAGTCGGGGATATCCATGTGCCAAGAAAATCAGCTCCAAACGAGACGATTACATCTGCTTCGTCAAATTTATAATCAGGGATCGTTTTATCACCAAACGACTGCTCATTGGCTTCCAGGATCGCTGCTGATGATACAGGATCATAAGAAATTACAGAAGCACCCGGGAATTTCGATACGAATTCACCTAAAGCACTCTTATCTGTCGGACTAAGGATAGTGTTGCTTACAACAGCAATATTTGAAGATGCTTTCAACTTATCCAATACAGCTTTATCAAGATCCGCCCAGCTGATGCTTTCAAATCCATCTCCGGATTTTTGCTGAGGTCCTTTCAGCCTGTTTGTATTATATAGTGAGAGTACAGATGCCTGGGCTCTTGCCGATGTACCTCCATTGGTGAGTTTCGACAAGTCATTTCCTTCTATTTTTATCGGTCTGCCTTCTCTGGTTTTCACCAATATCGGGCAATAGTCACCGCCATTTATATATGTTGAAGCATAATAAGTGGCTACACCAGGAACAATTTCCTCTGGCTTTATGACATAAGGAATAGCTCTTTTCACAGGGATATCGCACCCGGCCGCAACAGTAGCAGCACCGAGTCCAAATCCAAGAAATTTTAAAAAGTCCCTCCTGTTGGCTTGTTGGTCAACAATTTCTTCACCGTTTTCGAGGAGTTCTGCACCCCCAAACTCTTTTTGAGCACTTTCCACGAAGGACGGATCGTTATTTAGTTCCTTTTCACCAACCCAGATCGAATTATTATTCATCTTTTATAGTAGTCTTTTTGCTTAATTTTAATAATGACACTTTTGACACTCAAGGCCACCTATATCCTCAACCGTTACTTTATCCCGCTTTCCACTGGCCAATTCTTCGTGGAAAAGTTCGTAGCTTTTATAGTATTCGTTACTTGCAAATTTTACTTCCGTCTGCCTGTGACAATTAACACACCATCCCATGGAAAGTGGTGCATGTTGTTCTAACACAGGCATTTCTTCCACTGTACCATGACATTGCTGACATTCAAGTTGACCAACTGCAACGTGCTGTGCGTGATTAAAGTAAACATGGTCAGGCAGGTTATGAATCCTTTCCCATTCGATTGGACCCTGCACCTTCTTTTTCTGTTCGTTTGTCAGTGATTCAACGACATGGCTCCATTGTTCCTCAACAACTCTTTCTCCTTCCTTATCCAGTGTTTCCAACTGGTTTTCAGTCAGGTAGTTATCTCCTATCCATTTGCTGTAAACAGACCGGATATCTTCCTGGCTCATATTGTTGTAATCCTCCATATAGGTATTGTCATTAGGATTATACCCGATTGAAGCATATATCTTTGTTAATTCAGCTGTTCCGTAAGTTGTACCAACCTTGATGGCACGGTGACAGTTCATACATGTATTGGCTGAAGGGATAACAGCATGCTTTGATCGTCTTGCCCCATCGTGACAGTACTGGCAATCTATTTTGTGTAACCCTGCATGTGTTTCATGAGAGAATTTTATCGGTTGATCAGGGGCATAACCCTGTTGTCTTCCCAGAGATACTGCATTATTAACAGTTGTATAACCTCCAAGGATAACAGCTGCAAACAGCACAAACCCGACAACACCCTTTGAAGTAAGGGTCTGGAATAATGTTTTTCTTTCGTAATCCCGGCCTTCTTTTTTGGCAGCGATGAAATTCAGATTTGTAATTACCCTGGCCAGAACAACTGACAATATTGCCAGAAAAGCCAAAAGCAGGTAATAAATCCATGAAGGCGTACCTTGCTTGGCAGCTTCTGTAGCTGCTGCTGTATCCTGTTTTGGTAACAAGGAACCATCATACATACCGTTTATATATATGATCAATGATTCGATATTATCGTCAGTCAGGTTAGGAAATGGTTGCATCACAACCGGCTTATACTGGTTCCATAGTTCAACCGCCTTTGGATGTCCGCTTGCAATCTGAGCCTGGGAATTTCTGATCCATGCATACAGGTCTTCACGCGGATAGTCTGCCCATCGTTCTTCCATACCGCCAAGAGCAGGTCCCGTAGCAGCAGATTTCATGTTTTTAGCATGACACTGCGCGCAATTATTCTTGAAAAGTTCTTTCCCCTCATCTGCATTTGGTTGAGCCTGAATTAGAAAAGGCATAAAAACCAAAGCAATTAGAAACAAGAGGTTTTTAATAGTGTTTCTGATCATTCCATGTACTTTAAAAAAGAGTTCTAAAACCGTCTTTTTTCAATTCCGTGCAAAAATATCATTCGCTACGTGTATTAACAATTATTACAATAAGTAGTTATTTATTTAGATGATTTCTAAATAAATCAAACTGATACTTTTGCCTTGATGTGAGGATGGTGTTCATAGTTACTTAATTCAAAATCCTCATATTTAAAATCAAAGATATTTTTCACCTTATTGTTCAGTTTCATTACTGGCAGGGGCTTTGGTTTTCGGGATAATTGAAGTTTTGCCTGCTCGATGTGATCGTTATATAAATGCACATCACCAAAACTGTGGATAAATTCTCCATACCCCAAATCACAAACCTGAGCCATCATCATCGTCAGTAAAGCATAAGAAGCAATATTAAAAGGGACACCCAGAAAAGTGTCGGCAGATCGCTGGTATAGCTGGCACGAAAGTTTGCCATCTGCGACATAAAACTGAAAAAGGCAGTGACATGGTGTCAGTGCCATGGCATCAATTTCGCCCACATTCCAGGCATTGACAATAATCCTTCTCGAATCGGGATTGGTTTTAATAAGATCAACTGCTCTTTGGATTTGGTCTATCACTTTTCCATTTGGAGATCTCCAGGCCCTCCATTGTTTGCCATATACTGGTCCCAGGTTCCCATTTTCATCCGCCCAAGCATTCCAAATGCGGACTCCATTCTCCTGGAGATACTTAATGTTTGTATCTCCATTTAAGAACCATAATAATTCATGCACAATGGATTTTTAGTGAAGTTTTTTGGTTGTAATCATTGGGAAACCATCGGAGAGATTAAATCTCATTTGGTAGCCAAAGGAACTTATGGTTCCTGTTC
>JAHHJO010000154.1:0-18982 GCA_018680275.1 Bacteroidia bacterium | reverse complement strand
ATACAGGCAACAAGGAATATTATATTGATGCTGATCTGGATAAAATTCCATTTTTTGTAAAGGCCGGAACTGTCTTCCCTGAATTTCCTCTGATGCAATATACCGGGGAGAAAAAAGACGAGGAGATAACATTAAAGGTATTTGTTGAAGAAGGAGAGCACCAAAGTTATTTGTATTGTGATGATTATGATGGATATCAATATGAATCAGGCGAAAACAGGTACTCAAGGTTTGTTGTGAAAAAGGAAGATAAATCGATTGAAATCCAACAGGAATACAAATCAGAATATATTCCCCAACACGATCATTTCAAAATAGTATTGATTGGTTTGAAGCACGATGATAAAACTTTAGAAATGAGTGTAGATGACAAGGAATTTGTTGCTTGTGATCCTGAAAATATCGTCCTTTCTAGGGACTTTAGTAAATTTCTATTAAAACTTGTCTAACAATGGACGAGTGACAATCAAAAAGTTAAATATTGAAGTTTCTTTAATATATCGTGGATGTTGTCTAATTTAGTTACATCAACTAAATAATATTAAAGATGTTTAAAGAATTCAAAGATTTTATCCTAACCGGAAATGTTGTTGATTTTGCCGTTGCAGTTATACTTGCCGGGGCAATTGGACTTGTTGTCAATGGTTTTGTTGACGATATTGTTATGCCAGTTGTAGGCCAGCTTACTGGCGGTATGGATTTCGCAGATATGAAGTATGTTCTTTCTCCTGCATCGACTGCAGCTGATGGATCAGAAGTAGCTGAGAATGCCATCCGTTATGGTAAATGGATCAATACCATTATTAATCTGATCATTGTTGGTTTTGTATTGTTTATGATTGTTAAGTCATATAACAAGACAAAAGCACCAGTTGAAGAAGCAGATGCCGGACCTTCAGATATTGATTTATTATCTGAAATCAGAGACTTACTTAAAAAGTAATTATCAACAAACTGGAAATAATAACCGCCGGCTTTAAGTAGTACGGCGGTTATTTTTTTTAATTCAAGGTCATCTGCATGGTAATTCCACCGTTGATGCTTGTTACAGGTGGAGATGTGCTTATATAGGGTTGTGTCGCACTATAGTCCATGAATATGCGCATCGTCAGGTTCTCATTTATAATATAATCCATAGATGGATTAATCGTCAGGGATTTCAATCCCCTGGATGCATCAGGCGTTCCGCCGAAATCCAACTCATGTACCAGGGTAATATTATCACTATAACCTATATTCAGCAGGAAGGTCATATCATTACCCCTGGTTGAAGTCACATTTCTTCTTGAGCCTCCTCTCCTGGTATTTCCTGCATTATTGTTTTCATCAGGATTGGTACGTGATCTGGATCCTCTTCCTTTACTTTTTTTCTTGAGGAATTTTGAATCTTTAATGGTATATCCAAATCCGAATACATATTCAGTTCTTCTTGTTTCGGTGAGTTCAGAAGATGTATTAATTGATAGATCGAGGGTCCGACCTTTAATATATGAGAACTCAAGATTCAGGTCACTTTTTGTTTTCATGTTTATCCCGATCACCGGGTTAAACTGTTCATTGATCTGTACAAATGGTATTTCTAGCCTTGAATAATAGTTACCATTTGATTTCAGGTTTTCATATGGGTTCAGCCTGTTGTATTCTATATCAGAGTTGAAACTGTTGATCCGTAATTTGGCATTATAACCATGTTCGAGTGTAAAGCTGGAGAACTTGTCTTTGAACCAAGGTAATTTTGACAGACCATCATACCTAAGTTTCCAGTTGGGTTTTGGAATATAGCCCAGTGAACTTACATCGGACTCGAGGTCCAGGCTGACACTGTTGGGGTCTTTATTTGAATAAGCGGCCAGGAATGCAGGTACGACGACACTTGAACTTTGTTTACCATAGCCTTGAGCATATTCTACACCATCGACGGTATGCGATCCACTTTCATCGTTGGGTAATCTGTATGAGATGATCGTCCTGTTAGATTCAAAGACATCGAAAATGCCTTCCAGGTCGCCATCAAACAATGTATTCATGGCAAAATAACTGACCTCGAAAGATCCAATATCCCGTAAAGCCAGTTGCATGAATTTATCCATTGCGGGATCGAGACTCTTGTTTTTAAATTCTTCCGAGTGGTTTTTCTGGTAGGTCTTTTTCAGATCAATATCTATTTTAAAATCTTTCCAGGGTTCTATTTTAATTTTGGCTTCCATGTTTTGTGATTCTGTTTGAATCACTTCCTGGTTCAAACCCCGACTTTTTGTAATCCAGCCATTGGCGGCTGCTGATTGTAGCCAGTTATCCGGATTGGCAATGGATATGTCTGGTTGAAGTCCAAAAACAAAGCCCATGCCCGGAGAAGAAAAGTTGTCTGCAAGACCAATATATTGCGGTGTCTTTGTAAAGCCGGGAACGATAGTTGAAAAATCCTCCTTGTAATTAATTCTTACAGAACGTAGCGATAATAAAGGACGGACAAACAACTTTTCAGCCACAGAGGCTTCTCTTTCTTTATTTCGACCACGCCTGTTATCAGGATTGTCTGATGTGTTCTGGTCCCGCCCGATCTTTGTCTGGTCCTGGGTTCTGCTTCTTGATCTTGAAGAGGATCTTTTGGTCTTCTCAAGGCTTTTCAGGTATTTCGACTTGCCATATAATTTATCAAGATTAAAATTGGCTGTAATGGACCTGTTTTGCCCGTTTTGAATAATGGATCCCAGGCTATTGCCCTGGTCATCTATTGTAATTAAAGGACCTGCTGCCCAGTTATAGGAAGACCGGTACTGAGCCTTCACATCAATCCATTCCATAAACGGAATATACTTGAACGGCAAAGAGTAATTGACCGAAAGGTTGTGATTGTAATTGGTGTTACGACCAAAATCTCTCAGGTTATCCTGCCAGTATCTTTTGACTTGTCCCGGATCTGATGAAATATCCACTTCATTCCCAAATTCATCTACCCATGGCCTTTGTTCAGGTGTTTCAGCTACACCAATTTGGCGAAGTTCATCGATGTATGATTCGTTAAATGCTGAAAAATTAACTTTAATAGATTTGGTGAGATTCCAGTTGATGTCATATCTTCTTTCCCAGTCAAATCTTCTGTCTTCAAACTCAAAAGTAGGATCTTCAGGAACCCTGAACCTCCTGGTTGCAATGAACCTGTTGATATTAGAGCTGAATGCAAATGAATTTGGCAGAGGATTGAGGTTGATCTCCTTTATCAGGCTTAATGATTTTGTTTTTATCAGTTTTTTAAATGGTTCTATATAGCCTCCTCGTCTTGAATAGTTGTAATCGAGTCCAAGTTTATAGTCTTTGGAGTTATCTGCTTTAAGAATCGGGTCCCTGAAATTGATTTCAGTAAAAGCATAACTCAAGCTGATATTGGAAATATCCCAAGGTTTTGGTGTACTTGGCTTTTGAGGTCTTGATTGTTGTTGTGTTTTTGGATCTTGAGGCAGGGATTTATTCTGGGAAGAATTATCCGGTTTTTTCTTTTTACCTGTTGTTTTTTCCTTTCGGACATTTGTGAAATTAAAAGTCTTTATTGTTCTTATCGTCTGGTTTCTTGCAGAGATGGTATCTGCAAATTCAGGAGATTTATTCTTAACTAGGTCAAATTCATCTTCTACAGTTATATCAAAGTCGTACGCATCAAATTCCGGATTCCGGATTGATTTAGCATATTGTGCATAAAATGGAACACGCAATCCCCAGTGTTCTGGAAAAAACTTGCCCAGCTCAAGGTTGGTAGCAAAATCGTATTCTATGACTTCTTCCTTGGCTCTGTCATTCACTTTCTGGTCAAGAGCACCCCAACCCAGGCTCGAGTAACTACCTGCCGCAGATAAATTACCGAGATCTGCCATCTGAATGTCAAGTCTGGCCAGTCCGGCAACGCCTCCTCTTTCCTGTAATCCGGTCACTCGGAGTTCATTGACCCATACTTCCCCACAAAATCCTGTGACCGGGGCATCCGGTCTTTCAGAAATATTCCTGAGGCCTATCTGAATACCTTTAATTATCCCAAGATTCGGATTACCTCTTACAGTGACCCGATGACCTTCAGGAAGGTATTGATTTACGCCGATCGTATCGATAAAAATACTTCGGTATTCCTGGTCCAGGTCAGGAAGGTTTTCCAAAAGCCATTCATTATCTATAATAAAACGATCATCTTTCGAGACATTCAATACATTCCTGATCTTTTTGGTTTGAATAAGCAAATCCAAAATGAAATTGAACATATTTTCTTCTGGCCAAACAAGGTCCGGCAATTCAAGGCTGGATATATTGGCCAGGCTGTCTTCATTTGACAATTTCAGAGGAATTTCATATTCGTAATAATGCCTGTCAAAATCTTTTCCAATCCGCATGAATATGGATACATCCCCATCCTCCATCTCATTATCCTTTTCTTCGGCATGTACAAACATCTGCATCTTTTCAAAAACACGCAGATCAAGTTCAGTCAGTTTGTATATAGATATTTCACAGTCTTTCTGAAGTTCACAGAAGTTCAGTGAAATGGATTTTTCATCTTGTAGGACATTTGCGAACGTACTGAATAATCTTTCCTGTTTGATGCCTTTTGGCAACACATAGTTAAATGGCTGCTTGCTTTGGTTTTCTTCTATACCTACGGCATCGATCGAAAAATCTCCGTCAAAAACCCCATCGACATTGCAAACGCCCGGCAATCTTCTCCACTGATTTCTTACCAATTCAAACTCAGCCATCCTGAATGTTTTCTGTGTACTGAAACCGTTGACAAGAATTCGCATAAACTGGATTGAGCGGAAACCTTCAATACCATTGACAGACGCTCCTTCACTAAGCGGTATTCTAAAGCGGTACCATTTTTCCTCCTGGGAGTTCTGAGTGTTTGTTATTGCTCTTACTTCCCGTATAAACTGATTCTGGCTTGTATCGATTTCACCGTTGGAGTTCACAATTGGCACTTTATACTCGTAAAAACTTTCTCCTTGGTCTAATGATTGGTTATTATTCAAATCCTCTTTGTCAGGGTTGGGATTACCCCTTTGGAAAGTAGACTGCTGACTCAGATCCGGAGAATTACCTTGCGGGTTATTAAAGTTTTTGTACCGTGTTAAAAGATTGTCATCCTCGGTAAAACAATTATCAAAATCATTGAAATAACAGAAGTTATCTGCTGAGGGGTCATTGAAAACAGACTGTGGCAACGAGAATGAAGCTTCGACTTCATCGATATACTCCTGGAACTTCACTCTTTCTTGCTCATCTGTCAATCCATCAAAACCGAGATCTTGAGAAGTTCTGTTTGCATTATCAAAGGCGTTATTGGTTGGAATGTCCAGTGGTACATTTCCCCAACGAGTTGGTTTGATCGGAACAGTTTCATCCGGGGTCGGGATAGAGTTTTCATAAAACTGGATGTTATCATGCATCAGGTCCTCGCTCACATTACCCAGATGGAATGTAATAAACCCGTTTTCATCAGGGATGTGTCCGCTTCCATCCGGTTTCTCCATAAATGGATTTAACAACCAGAACTCGATGAATTCATAATTGGCAGCCTGAAAGTCACTGTTTTGCATGTATCTCATGATTCCGGCCCAACGTGATTCCGGTTCAGCAAGAACCAGTTTTTCCTGGTCCCTGTCGTATTCCTGGATACCTGCTGAATAGACTGTACCTCCCGGGGGATCGAAGTTATATGGTCCCCTTTCATCAGGATAATAAGTCATATCAAATGTAAAGAGGTCAGGCAACTGTCCTTGTGGTAATTGCCTGTTGAATAGTTCCTGTTGATTGATAAACCTGGTATATGAATTATCACTATCGACATTGCTACGACGTGCGGCCCTATCTATCACATACCAGTTTAACCTGGCACGATTGGCACCGTATGTAAGATCATTGTTCAGTTGTGATTCAGGAAAGTCTTCTGTCTCAGGTACACTTGCCAGCACCCACCTGTTGGGTTGTGAACTTAGTGGAAATCCACTTACAGCACCTTCAAAGTCGTCAATACTTACAACACCGGAATTATCATCTGAACCATTTAAATTGCCGGCGCCGGAATGACCTGGTTTTAATGCTGCCACTTCGGCTGAAAAATTGATGTTGGATTCTGCGTTTGTACTGTAAAAAGGCAGTTTGTCAACGGCCTTAGTTATCCATGGTGCTTCATTGCTGAAGTCCATGTCCAGGCCAAAGATCCTGTTGTTGATAGGGTCATCACCGATATTCACTTTTTCAGTAAATGGTCTTTCAAACAAACGGAGGTATGTACCTCCTATATAGAAATTGTCGTTGACTTCATATTCTGCACGCAATCCCAGCATGGTTTTTTGCTGAAGACTGAAGACCGAATTATCTTCATAAGATATATTGATGGGCGCCCCCTGCTGTAAATAAGCTTCGTTGATAATTCTGACACGACCAATACCATAATCCACTTCATAGTCTACTCCTTCAGTTAGCAACTGGCTACCGGCCCGAACAGTGACAGACCCCTGGGGTATATTCCAGGCGCCCAATGAGTATTCAGAAGATACTGTGGATTTGTATTTCCCGGCCATCACAAATTTGTTTTTGACAAGAATTTCTCTTGCAATCGTCACCGTCGTATCATATAACTCTTGGAATTTATATTTTTCGGCTACGACAGGGTCCTGGAACAATGAATCAAGTGAGGATCCAAAAGGTTCAAGAACTGGAAAGACAATACTACCGCTTCTCGGGATCACAGTAATACCCTGTACAAAGTCAAATATCCCGTCCGGTTGTGGGTCGTTCCTGCTATTCAGCCTATCCAACTGAAATATATTCAATAGTGGAATCCGGGGAAAGTTTGGTTCAGGAAGAAAGTTTTTCAGTGATCCATCAGAGTCATCCTCATAAAAAATATTAAACTCAAAATCGGTTTGGTTAAGTTGATTTGTTCTTAATGGATAGACGTTCTTCATCATCAGATCCCAGGTCGGATGACTAACAGTCTGATTGGTGCTTTTTAACAATTTTGTGAAAATAACGCCTTCAGATTGTACTTCACCTCGGTTGTCACTGTTTGGTATACTTCCTTCATCCGTAGTACTTCCTACTTTGTAAACGGCGTCACAATTGATCGTATAAAAATACTCGTAAGATACTGCCAGCACTTGCTCTGGTCTTAGCCTGGCATTAAGTGAGATAAATCCTAATTCGGCATTGAAAGTATATTCGCTTGGCGACAATCTTCTTCCACGGAACAACTCAAAGTCTCTCTGCTGGGTCATGAAGTAAGCCGAAGATTTCAGGACCTCCGCGGTATTTTCTATTCTTTTGACCGATTTATCTTCGATCAGTTTTTCAAAAAGCGTATTACCCCTGTTGTCGGGAAGCAGTCGTCCTTCAATATCTACGAGGTCCTGCATGGGAACAGCCGGAACATCATAGATCATATCTCTCATTGGAGAAGTATTGGAAAATAGTTCTTCATTGGTTTCACCGATATCTGAAACAGCACAGATCATCGTCTGGTTTTGCTGATAGTCCGGGCGATCATCCGAGATCCAGACTTCAATATTGGTTACCCTGAAACTGTTATTAATATAGGGTAGATTTGATAAGGCATCTTCATAGGCATTCCTGTGATAATGAGATATGAAAAAGTGCCTGTTCTCATCATAATCATCAGGTCTGAGTTCAAATTCCTGGAAAGTAGCCCCGTTTTGAACACTTAATGATTCCTGTCGTGATCTTTGTTGTGAAGCAATACCAGTCAGTCTCAAACGACCGAATTGTAATTCTGTTTTTAAGCCAAATAAACTTTGAGCACCCTGTATCAATGAACTTCTTAGTGGCAAACTTACGTTTCCTGCCTCGATTTTTTTGATTATATCATCCTCGGAGAACTGTTCGGAGTCATATGCAAGTTTGATCTTCCTGTCAAAATCAAAACTGGCATTTGTATCATAATTGAAGCCCAGGTTCATTTTGTCACCGATATTACCTTCAACGTTCATTTTGATGTCCATATCAAAATCAAAAAGTGTAAACTTCCTTGCGCTTTCAACCTGGTCAAGCGCTTCGGTATTCTGATGGGTTACACCAAAAGTAAGATCGATATTTCCTTGTGGTTCGATGGTAATGTCGTTTCCTCCAAACAAGCGATCGATTATATTCCTTTCGATATTTATTTTAGATAAGGGGTCTATCTTTCCTGAGCCGGATTTATAATCTGAAGAAATGCCGGAAATTTTGTCGAAATATTCTTTTTCCTGTTGTTTTCCACGCCATTCAAGGTATTCTTCAAATGTAAGATAGGAGGGCGCACGGTAATATTCATCACCGATCTTTTCAATAATCAGGTAATTACCAGTTTCCGGGTCATACTCTACTGTTTGCTCGACATTGGAAGGAAGGATATCAAAAGGATTATATTTTTCATCATTTATATAATCCCCATACCTGTCCTGGAAAGGTATAGTATCCGATGTAGTTTCCTCATAATGAGAAGGTTCCGGGGGAAATCCCTCTGCGGCGCTCATGCTGTTCGAGCAAAAAAACAATCCCAATCCTACTGCAAAGCAAAATGCTGTTCTGCAAAAATGTGCCATTACTTCTTCAATAATATAAAATGTGATTTGCCCTAGTTTTTCGATATCACTGGTATTAAACGTAATTAATTCGATTTTATGCTAAGATATTTGCCTTAAAACTGATTTTATTAAAGTTTCTACCTGGTCGATATTAGAATTATCAGATAGAATCTTATCAACAGCTTTGTTTACTTGTGATTTTTGAAATCCCAGGGCTACTAACGCAGAAATAGCTTCTTCTCGTATCCCTGAATTAGGAATATTTAGTATTGGTGACGTACTCAAGGCATCTTTAGCTATTTTATCCTTTAAATCAAGGATTATTCTTTGTGCGGTTTTGGGACCTACGCCTTTGACTTTTTTAAATGCAGCCACGTTATCTGTCAAAATAGCTGATGCAGCTTCTACCGGAGTCATATAAGATAATATTACTCTTGCGGTATTTGGACCTATTCCGGATACAGAAACAAGTTTAATAAACAGATCTCTTTCTTCTTCCTGAAAAAATCCATACAAGGAATGCGCATCATCCCGGATGATTAAATGTGTAAAAAGTTTGGCTTCTTCCAGCGACTCCAGTTGACCGTAGGTGTTCAGACTGATTTGAACATCATATGCGATGCCTCCAATGTCCAGATGGACATTTGTAGGTGATTTAAAAGGTAATTTTCCGTGTAAATAAGCTATCACTTTTCTATGACTTAGCATGCGAAGATAGGAAATAATTTTTGTTTTATATTATAGTATTACTTAATATATAATCAACTATAAATCAGTGATTTCAAATTTTGTGATAGGGTGTAATAAGACATTAACAGAGGCGGTAAAATATTTTGACAGATATTTCCTATCCATGTATTGAGATTAGTTAAAAAAACTACTAAAAACCCGAGTTTTTCAAGAATACTTCCAGGATGAACCATGTATCCAAGAAAGTCCATACTTTTACGTCATCATAAACATGTGATTTGGGCTTACTGATTTTCTTTTTTGTACTGTCAATCTTATTTTCCTTTTTGTGTTCAATACTGGAAGCTGTTCTCTTAAGTGTGACACCATCTTATGTAGAACAGAAGGTTCAGTCGGGTACTACGACTGGAAAGCTACTTAATGAATACAAGGATGATATAGATAAACCGCTTTCTGCTATTCTTACCCTGAATACCATTGCACATACGGTTGGAGCTAAAGGTGTTGGAGCGCAGGCTGGAAAGTTATTCGATAACGGAGCTAGTTTTTTGGGCATCAGTTATGAATCAATTATAGCAGGTGTTATGACGCTTGCCATACTGATTTTATCTGAAATCATACCTAAGACAATTGGTGCCAACAATTGGAAAAGCCTGTCGCCATTTTCGGTTCGAACGATCCGGGCCTTGATTATTATTCTTGCACCCCTGGTTTGGATCAGTCAAATCATCACGAAATCTCTGAAGAAAGATAAGTCCAAACCCGTTCTTAGTCGTGCTGATTTCTCTGCCATGACACAAGTTGGAGAATCCAGTGGCGCTTTAAAAAAAGAAGAATCGGAGATAATAAAAAATCTTCTCAACTTTGAAAAACTCACCGTGCGTGACATCATGACACCCCGTACAGTCGCCTTCATGGTCGAAGAAGATACAACAATAGAAAAATACCTTGCTTATTCCCAGGCATCCATTTTTTCCCGGATACCTGTTTTCAAGAAAGACAAAGATAATGTGACAGGATTGGTTTTAAGAAATGATATCATGGCGTGTTATGTCGAGTCAGGCCATACGGCTACAACAATGAAGGAATTGATGCATGAGATTAATTTTGTAAGTGATACATTACAGCTACCAAAATTATTTAATAAGCTGACAGAAGAAAAACAACATTTGTTTGTTGTTTCAGACGAATTTGGTTCTATTGTTGGATTAGTGACTCTTGAAGATATGTTCGAAACGCTGTTAGGTAAGGAGATCGTAGACGAGTCAGATAAGGTCGTTGATCTTCAACAATATGCCCGGGAGAAGTATGGCGAACGGAACATAGATGATTGATAAATCATATTCTAATGAAAAAATTATTAATCCTGGCTGTTTTCCTATCTGCATGTCACAGGAATATACAACGACCATCAGTTACTGAAGAATCCGGCTTTGTCCATGCAGTGTATTTTTACCTTAACGAAGACTTATCCAATGAGGAGAAGTTGTTTTTCAAAACAGTTCTGGATACCCTTGCACAGATTCCTTCAATTCAAAGATCATATTATGGTCCTCCTGCTATGACCCCGAGGAAAGTGGTTGACAACGACTATGATTTTGCATGGATTTGTGTGTTTAAAGACAAGGAAGGCCATGATGCTTACCAGGAACATCCTATTCATGTTGATTTCAAAAAGCGATATACACACATGATCCGGGATGTAAAAATCTTTGATAACTTCAACTAGCTTTTAACCACGGCTCAGATGAAGGGTCTTTTGTTTCAGGAAATGATCTAACCACACGAGCGCCATTCCGCAAAAAAAGATCACGGAATAGGGAAGAATTTTTACTGAACTCAATTCAAACAAGAGGCTCATACCCGCATCATTCAAATTCGTTAATAATGTTGGGGCAGAAGAATCAGCAGGCTCGAAGAAAAACCAGCTCATCAAAACAGTTAATAGAATAATACCGGAAAAAATAATGAAGATATTCCTGATGCCGTTAAAACCAATATCGTTTTTTCTTTTGTCCAGGAGACTGGAGTATTCAAGCATCACATTTGACATAAGAGATTCAGGGGCCCTGGATAATGGCATTTTCTGGAGATCTTCATGCAGTTTTAATTGTTCCATATAACTGGAAGAAAAGAGTTCATCTTCCTTCAATCTCAGATGGAATCTTTTTTTGTCATCTTCTTCCATGGTCCCGTCCAGGTAATTCCAGATCATTTGAATATCCTTTTCCATTGTTTTATCTTTTAATTATCTGACTTCAGAAAAACGCATATTATTCTGTACCAGTTCTTTCAATTTATTTCTTGCCCTGAATAATTTAACCTTAATATTGCTTTGGGTCAAACCTGATATCTGTTCCAGTTCCCTGATCGACAATTCTTCAAGGTAGAACATCCTAATGAGTCCTGCTTCATCAGCTGGCAGTTCATTGACCAGCTTCAATAAAGCTGATGAGGATTCGTGAGTCTCCATGTCTTGTTGCGCATCTGAATCATCGCTAGTCAGTGAAAAAGCCACATCATCTACATCCTGGGTATGTTTTCTTTTACGGATATAATCCAGCGATGTTCTATAAGCAATCTTATACAGCCAGGAACTCAATTTTGAATCCTCTTTATAACTGTTTATGGATTTGAAAACTTTAATAAAAGTATCCTGCGCTGCCTCCTGAGCTTCCGGCTTGTTTTTCAGGATAGTCAGGCATACTGAAAACATATGATCCTGGTACCTGTACACAAGTGTTTGAAAAGCACGGGATTCGCCGGCTTTTATTTTTTGTATTAATTGGTTGTCAGAATCCATAAACATGACGGTAACAATACGTTGCCGACTTTCAATTGGTTACATAATCCTATAAGATAATGGAAATAATTTTTTCAGAAAAATGATCTAAACTGTAACCAAACAGAAAGTAGGTTCGTCTAAGCACAAAATTTTAACTATGGAAATTATGATACCAATATTAGCAATAGCCGGATTCTGGGGAGCCATTATCACATTTATATACATGTTTTTCAAATCCCGTCATTCGCAAAGAATGGCACTGATTGAAAGCGGTAAAACAGCAGAAATCTTTTCTGAAATCGGAGATGAAAAGACAAATGCTTTTAAGTTTGGTCTGTTATTTACTGGCTTGGGCTTAGGTTTTTTACTGGGTGTAATGGTTGAACAAATATTTAACTTTCCCGAAGCAGCAGGAATTATTCCATTGACTGTAATAGGGGGTGGATTGGGCTTGATCATCTTTTATCTGATCACCTCCAAGAAAGAGAATAATTATTAAGCAGTAATATGCAAATGTTTCTTCAGGTTCTTTTGCTGCGAGAATATTATGAACATCCAGGTGTTTGTGCCTGAAGAAACACTTCAATTTCTGTTCGATCTCATTTGATTTCCTATCCTTCTCTCTCAACGAGGGATGTAATATGTGCAAAATGATGTCGACTATGCCAACCATAAAGCGCAAGCATTAGATCAAGAGTCAGGTCTCTTTTCCATTCCGGGTGTCGGAGTGTTCGATTAAAATCCTCCGCAGACATATCTTTTATGGTTTTAACAAGCCTGGCATGAACACCTTCAATAATTTTAAGTGAAACTTCATATGGCATTTCCATACTTTCTTTCATCTGAACCCAATCATCCTGTTTATAGGGTTTTATGACAGGGTTGTTTTCAGTTAGTGCCAATTTAAACCGGATGAAGCTATTCATATGGCTGTCGGCAATATGGTGTATCAATTGTCTGACAGTCCATCCTCCTTCCCGGTAGGGGGTATCGATCTGCTTTGTTGATAATTTAGATAGTATTTCATTTAGTTGCCCGGGGAGTGATTCAAGGGAATCAATATCTGCTTTTCTACTCGCCTCAGAATAATGATCTTTGGGTGCGAATCGACCCACGGGAAACCTCAGATTCTCTATTTGGATTTTTTTATCACTCATTGATAAATATTTTGTTTCGTTATTATTGTAACATTAATGGTCATCTGACAATCATATATAGTATCAGGACAATCTTAATTCACATATGCGAATAATATTATCAGTAATCATTAGCCTGGCTTTGGGCTTTTCAGCATTCCATGCCTATAAATTGTATCATCTTTCAAAATCAGAAAATGAGTTGAAGTATGATTATGCTGAAATTAATAAAATAAAATATGGCTTATTTAATATAGATGTCTGGAAACAAAGCATTTATAGTATAATGGAAGAGAAAATCGGTGATTTTGAAATCACCGGGGAGAGTTATGATGTTATCAGGGACCAAATTGAAAAATACCTGGAGCAGCTGTATGAAGAATATTTCATGTCTGGCAAACTGATAGAATCGTTGATGGGAGAGAACGCCAAGGAAAATAATGTAGGTAAGATCCTGCTGAACCTTTTTAAAGGCGGTATCGAAAAGCAAATAGAAGAAATCGATTTCAAGTCTAAAATTCCTGACATATCCAACCAGCTCATCCTGGAACTGAAAAAAAGAAGTCCGGAGATCAAAAAAGCAATAAGTAAAGAGATCAGTGATATGCTTCTTGCAGAAACCGGAAAAACCCTTGTTGACAGAAGACAGTATTATTTCAAGAAATATGAAAAGGAAGATTTTGTCTCCACAAATCTATACCTGGAGGAGAAAATCGAAAGCGTCAATATTGAATCAAAAAAACTGATCCGGATTATTATCATTTCACTTCTCCTGGCTCTCCTGTTACTTTTGTTTGTTTCAAAAATTCTGGCATTCAAAACTTCAATGATCTTTTTAAGCCTTGTCAGTATATTATTTTTAGCCCTTGGACTTGCACTTCCAATGATTGATCTTGATGCAAGGTTGAGTTCTGTTGATATCCAGCTGCTGGATAAAAACATTCACTTTGATGAGCAGGTGATGTACTTTCAGAGCAAGAGTATAATTGATGTAACGAGAACACTACTTGAAAACCATGCACTGGATATGAAAATAGTTGGGCTCCTGATTTTGTTATTCAGCATTATATTACCTGCAGCCAAAATGATATTATCATTGTTTTACCTGTTTGTAAAACGCATAAGAGATAAAGTTGTCATCAATACGATCATTTTCTACATGGGCAAATGGAGTATGGCAGATGTATTTGTGGTCGCAATATTTATGTCATATATAGGGATGTACGGTCTGATCAATTCGCAAATTGTTGATACGGGGACAATGGCCAACCTCGATACATTGAATTATTCCAAGTTATCACCCGGAATCATCTTCTTTACTTCTTATTGTATTTTATCAATCATCATGAGCAGTCTGATTCAGAGACATTACAAGCGACAAAAAGTATAAGATTTCTTTAACATCAGGGGATGTTACCCAACACCTTGATTTTTCGTTTTAATAGAAAAACCATGATGAAAAGACTGATACTCCTGTTTGCGATTTTCACAATATTTGCTTGTGAACGGTATTATATTTCTGATTTTTGTGAAGCCCTGATACATGAGGATGTTTCATATGTCCGACATGAGGTAGATAATATACTCTATGACCTTCTACCGCAAGCTACTCATGATGACCCTTTGGGGCACTACTATAACCTGATGATATTTGTAGATGAACTTAACAGGGATGACTGCATGTATGCATCCATCATTTGTTATGGCTGCATAGAATCTTTTCCATTGCAATCCGAGGTGCTGGTAGAAATTGATGACGGGCAGTATATCACTGCAAAAGTATTGGATATTGCTACACCTCCTGATTCAGAGATGTATTTCGTCGGACTACATAATTAGACAAGAGTTTCGACCATCGTGGCAATGAGTGATTCAAACATGACCTTACCGTCTGTGTTGCCCAGTATTTTCTCTGAAGCGCGTTCCGGGTGAGGCATCATTCCGAAAACATTTCTTTTTTTATTTGTTATACCGGCTATGTTATCTACGGATCCATTTATATTTGCTCCAGGTGAAATTTCTCCTGATTGATCACAATACCTGAAAAGGACCTGATCATTATCCATGATTTCTTTGAGCTGATCATCTTTTGCAAAAAAGCGACCATCTGCATGAGCAATTGGAATTTTCAAAACCTGGTCTTTGGTAATTTTTGAGGTAATAGCAGAATTTTGGGTAGCGCAACTCAGGTAAATGTTCTTGCAAATGAAATGCTGATTGCTGTTACGCAATAGGACTCCGGGTAAAAGGTGTGATTCACACAATACCTGGAAACCGTTACATATGCCCCAGACGTAACCGCCATTATTGGCAAAATTGATGACTTCTTCCATAATTGGACTAAACCTGGAAATAGCGCCGGACCTGAGATAGTCTCCAAATGAAAATCCTCCGGGGAGAATGATACAATCAATATTTCCATAAGCTGAGAGACTGGTTTCTTTATGCCAGATTTTAACCACTTCCTGATTCATTACAGTACCAAGAACATGGATCATGTCATCATCACAATTAGAACCGGGAAAAACAACAACTCCAAATTTCATTTTTCAGTTTATTGAGGCAAAGGTAATATCAAATTTCATATTAGCTTAAAAACCAATATAAAATAAAAGATAAGGACCAGGAGAAAGATGAATTCCTTATTCATACTTTTTTCTCTTTTTTCAAGAAGAAGTCCTCCAAGCACTGAAACAGGAAATGAAATTGTTAAGAGGTGAATTTCTTCTAAATTATCTATAAAAAACACACTAAATAAACCGATCAATAACATCCAGTAATTCAGTTCCAGTTTCCTGATAACGTCAAAATTTTTCTTTCGTATTAATTCACTTTGGTAGAAGACCAGGACTAAAATTATAGCCAATGTGAAAACTGGTTTAATTAGCGAATTGAAATCAGTAAAGTCAATCGAAGGCATTGATAAGTTTGTTCTGATCATCTGACCAAGTAAATCGATATGTCCATTGGCATAAAGAAGAACACCGACCAGGAATATACCACATAGGAATCCAATAATTAATTGTATAAACTCGAGCCACTTAATATTTCTAAGGCTTATCAGCCCAAGCAATAGAACAATAAAGAAAATAAAATAAGGGTAGTAAATGAGGCTTGCGACGGAAAGGAACAGTCCCGCGTTGAAAATATTGGTTACAGGATGAAATTTCTTGTATATCCTGAAGAGGTTCCCAATGGCCAGAATAAAGAAAAGGTTGGCAAGCAGGGCAGGATGAAAACTCAGGTCTTCCATTACAAAAGATGCAAATAGGATAAAACAAGCCCCTGGAACAACACTCAGGGCTCTACTGAACCTGTTATTAATTACGTATCGTGAAATGGTTGTTCCCTGTAATGTGATCAGGAAAATTGTAAGGAAGGTTTGAAAGAATGGGCTATCGAAAATTTTTGGCAGGCTGGTCAGGTTCACTGGCAGTGAAATGACAAGATTTTCGGAGGTAGAGCTAAAGAAGAATACAGCCTGTAATACTATTGCAAATAGTAACAGAAAAAAATAGTTAATGAATAAATTTCTTCTAAAGAAACTAAGCACCCGGCACTTTAATTTTTAATTGCAAATATCAACATATATCACCAACAGAATATGTTCTAAATTAATAACGATTGAAACAGGGATATGCAGGGAAGAAAAATTGCATAGCAAATAGAACAAAATTTAGGAAGATATACAAACCCTTGGAACAGATATTCAATTGTTGTAACTGACAAAGTGATAATAAGCTAGGAGCGTAGTTTGAGGGGCAGAAATACTGATGGTAAAAGTTAGAACCTGTCAGCGCATTTAATACATTTTGTACTTTCTGGCATGTACATCAAACGAGCGGGGTTGATTTTTTGTTTGCAGGATTCACAAAAGCCAAAGCCGGGGTTATCGATCTTTGTTAGTGCCAATTTGAGTTTATTTCTTTTGGAAATTTTATTTCTAAGAGAGGCTTCCATCACACTTTTATTATTGATCGCATCCATTCTGCTAACGCGACCTATTGAATTTTCAGGACTGATAGGTTGTGTCATTTTCTCGGTATCCTTAATATCTTTTTCATATTTAAGTATCATTTCTTCAATCTTCGCCTTGAGTTCTTCGCGTTCCTGTGTTGTCATAAGTTTCATCCTGTTGAGGCAATTTCCCTAAATATACCATGTTAATTATGGAGAAGGAATTTATGCTTCTTTTTTATAAAACGCTTATTTTAAGGCTATGGCTCAACTGAACTGGACATATTTTTCACTGACGGGCAGACCTTATAGTATAGACATGTACCATGGTGAAGAATCCGGGCATTTAATGTTGATCATTAATAATGCAATTATCATGATCAAGTTCAATCAGAAGAAGCCTGAAAAATACAGTTTTCTTATAGAGCACCAGATGCTGGAACTGGATATCAGCAAGAACAATAATGACTATAAATATACCGTCACACCACAACCTTTAAACTGGGATATCGAACCTGAAAAGACTTTCGATAAACATTTTTGGATACCTTTGTCGATCATTATTTTACTCCTTAGTTGTGGAGTGGTCATATTTAATTAGTCAAAGTTGGAAAACCTTTTATTATATATTGAGAGTTTGATTTTTGCTACGGAAAAGGCGGTATCCTTTAAGGATATTATGTTGAGCCTGAATGCACATTTTCAGACGAAGATGGACAGAAAAGAAGTAGAAGCTACGATAGAACAACTTAAGGAAAAATATCGCAGTGATGATTATTCATTCGAGGTCATAGAGATTGCTGGTGGATATCAATTTATGACAAAGGGGGCATACTATCCGGTTATCAGTGAACATCTGAAACTCGAATCAAAAAAGAAATTGTCAAGAGCTGCCCTGGAGACTCTGGCCATTATTTCATATAAACAGCCCACTACGAAATCCAGTATTGAGTCTATTCGCGGAGTGAATTGTGATTATAGTATTCAAAAACTTTTGGACAAAGAACTTGTTGAAATCGGTGGCAGGGAAGATGGTCCCGGAAGACCCTTGCTGTATGTGACTTCTGAAAAGTTTATGAACCATTTTGGCCTGAAAAGCCTTAATGAGTTACCCAAACTGAAAGAATTTGAAAAGGAAGAAAATACCATCGGGATAAAAGAAGAAGAGTAATGACTGCAGAAAAACCATTAATAAACAGGGTTGCCAATAGCGGAATCAAGGTTATTAATCTTGAGGAATTGTATCCGGAAAAGGATATCGTTGCTTTTGATCTTAAGCCATTCTTGCATATGGAATTAATTCTCAAGGAGAAATTATTCCGTGCTTCTCTCAAGGAACTGGATTGGTCAGAATACTCCGACAGGATTGTTCTTATTCATAATTCGACAGAAGCCATCATTCCGGTTTGGGCATACATGCTTGTTTCTGTATGCCTTCAGGATTATGCTTTTGATGTATTCCAGGGAAGCAAAGAAGAGTATCTGAAACAATATTATATCAAAGAGATCAACAAGGTAGATTTCAGCGATTATGAAGAACAAAGAGTGGTTATAAAAGGGTGCAGCAATAAGCCAGTCCCTCCTGCAGCCTATAGTGAAGTAACCAGAAAGTTAAAGCCCTACGCCCAAAGCATTATGTACGGAGAACCCTGTTCGACGGTACCGATCTTCAAGAGGCCGCGTAAATTAAAATAAGGATTAGCTTATTTACGCGCTTTCATTTCATCATCCAGTATAACGGCTTCAGAAAAAATCTCTGCAATAAAATCAAGTTTTAAATCCTGGACTTTGTATATGGTAATCCCGGAAACCTGTTTCCTTCCATGCTCCTCTAATAAGCCCTGGAT
>JAHHJO010000286.1:0-6488 GCA_018680275.1 Bacteroidia bacterium | reverse complement strand
GATTTGAACTGCTGCTCGTTTTAATCAAATACTTCTTCAATAACTGGAATTCTCCATCGGCCAGGACTTCATAATAATGTGCGGAAAAATCTTTACCCCTTGTAACGATATTCCTGAAAAGATGATTTCCAAGTGTAAATTGCTTAACGGTATGTTTATACAATTCATATAATCTACCATCATTTATAAAATACACCTTGTCAACATCAATACTGTAATTGGCTGAATCAACCTGCATGATTTTACCGTCCATTCCTTCTACGGACATGATTGTCCAATCATCGAATAGCATTTGTGAAGATCCTTTCTCCTCAAGCTTGGATAACATATTGATATAATTCTCATTTGCTGCGTAGAAAGGGTTTCCAAACACATTCAATTTGGCTTCATTCACAGAAACCTGGCCAAATAAGAAACAAACCTGAAATAGAAATACGAGGGTCAATAGTTTTTTCATAGCACTTTTACTATATAAAAAGGAAAGCCACAAAAATTATTGTGGCTTTCCCTTTAGATTATATATTATATGTATAAATCATATTACTGATCCCACCATACTCGGTCATAAATTGAGATCGTAGCAGGTGACGGGATATTCGGATTAGAGAATTGCTCCAATTCTGCATATGGCAATCTTCTTGGAATCTGTGTACCTGAAATAGGCGTCAACGCAGGCATACCTGTTCTTCTCCAGTCATTGAATAATTCAGGACTGGTATAAAGGGCAAGGTATTTCTGAGTCATAATATCTTCCATACTGATATTACCAGCTCCAACACCAACTGTAGGTTGTCCTACATAGTCATCATAACCATCAACTCCTGCATCAGAAAATGAAGAAGCAATGGCAGCAAGATATGCATCATAAGCTCCGGCAGAATCACCAGTACCCATAAGCGCTTCAGCTCTCATGAACTCCTGCTCTGTATAAGACAGAATCTGAAGATTCTGATCTGGTGTAAATACAGGATGTCCTGGTACGGCATGTTCAAAACCATAAACCGGAGCTCTTGGATCATTCAATGATGCCAAAAGACCTGTATAATAAGCACCTACTTCGCAGTCATCTCTTTGCTCGATATACTGATACCATGGCGCATTTTCATTGGCATTGCTTCCAAACTTGAAAGCAAATTCTCCTGAAGCATCAGCAAATCCACCTTTGTTTAATGCAGCCAAAACACGGCTATAAGCATCTCCATTTCTCTTGGAAAGGTGCAATTGAGCCCTTGCTTCAAGGACATTACAACAAGCAACCCATGCATCAACGTCTCCTCCATAGAAAAGATCATCGCCACCTGGAGGATTGCCTCCATTACCTTGTCCTAATAATCCTCTTGCATCATCCAGCAAAGTAAATATTGAATTATAAATAGATTCCTGTGAATCCAATGTAGGCTGCTTTATGTTGCCTTCAGAGTCGACTAATTCAAAGGCATCTGAATAAGGAATATCTCCCCATGCATCGGTGGCCATCATTAAAGCCCAGGCTTCCATAACATTACCCAAAGCCACATAATGGTTAAATCCACCAGCTTCAGCTGCAGCGATCATCTGCCTGTTGGAACTCATACCTCCAGAATACAAATTTGACCAGACATTATCCACATCATTAGGCTGAATACCATACTGGCCTAACACAGCAAACTGGCGGCCAATACCATCCACATGCTGTGTATTGATTCCGAAGTACCTAGTTAAGTCTCCGCCCCAGGTGTAAGCCAACCTGGCCTGAACCTGCGGTAATAAAACGTTAGCAGTAGCCGTGGTCGGATTATCCGGATCTACGTTAGCATTATCGCCAAAATAGTCTTCACATCCTGTGACAAGCACAAAGACCATGAAAACGGCTATATATTTAAATATTTTCATTTTATATCGTTTTAGATTTTTCTAATTAAAATGTTGCATTTACATTAATTGAATATGACTTGATACCCGGCATCTGGAAATAATCCAGTCCTTGACCATTACTGCTTGCTCCAACCAAAGAAAGGTCTGGGTCAAATCCAGTGTATGGTGTGCTCAGGAATAAGTTTCTTCCTGTGAAAGAAACTGAAAGATTATCAAATCCTATACCGTCAAGTACGCTACCCAGGTCATATCCTAAAGTAACATAACGCAACCTGATATATGAACCATCTTCGATGAAATGCTCAGACACAGAACCGAAACCACCACCGTTACCAGTGTACCAGTTTTGATCCAAAGTCACAGCGATATCATTAGCGCCTCCATCAGATGACTTAACACCATCAAAAACAGTAACAGTACCCCTGTTTTCTGTCAATTCTGATCTACCGAAGAATGTTAATGCACCTTTTGTTCCGTTCCAGATGTCACCACCTTCTTTAATATCAAATAAGAAGCTCAATGATAGATTCTTGTAAGATAAAGAGTTCGTGATACCTAAAAGGAAATCAGGGTTAGGATTACCTATTACTCTTGCAACAGGGTCTACCAATGGGAATCCAAAGTTTGAACTAGTAGGATCATCATCAATAACCAATGCACCATCAGGATTATATGGAAGATCAGGATTAAATCCATTATTTCCATCATTCACATGCTGGAATGGATTTCCTAGAAGCTGACCATATTCATATGTTGTTGTAACGTTTCCGTTGTCATCAGTTTCGGGAGCAATATTATAAACTCCAGTTCCTGTAAATCCGTCTAGGTACTGGTTAGGTACACCTTCCGGCAATGATTCAACAGTTGTTTTCCACTTGGAGAAGTTTACAGCTACGTCCCAGTTGAAATCAGGCTTAGAAATAGGATTCAAGGTCAAAACAACTTCTCCTCCTACTGTAGCTAATTCTCCACTGTTAACAATGGCTCTTTGGAAACCAGTTGAAACAGGGATATTGATCGCGATAATCTGATCTTCAGACTTTCTTGTATAATAAGTTATATCCAATCCTACTCTGTCTTTCATAAATCTCAAGTCAGCACCTATTTCAATATCTTTTGTTCTTGAAGGCTTAAGTGCAGGGTTGCCTGCAACACCTGAATAGACTAAACCGGATACGCCCTGGAAAGGGAATCCAAGTCCATTCGTCCATCCATCACCGATATCATTAATAGTTCCGGCATTTTGAATAGGCAGAATGAAATTTGTCGAAGTACTGTAAGCACCAGGTGCTCCACCACCTACTTCAGCATAGGATAGTCTTAACTTACCAAAGGAAAGACCAGGTATATCAATTTTTTCTGTGAATACAATTCCTAATGAAGCAGAAGGATAGAAGAAAGAGATAGCTCCTGCATCAAATTCAGAAGTAGGATCTATCAAAGTTGATGACCAGTCATTTCTACCTGTCAATGTCAGGTAAAGGAAATTCTGATATCCGAAGTCAAATGTACCAAAAGCACCAGCAGTCTTGATATTCGTGTTGGCAATTGTGGAAGAAATCGCTCCAGTATTACCCAATTGAGGGAAACCAAAGAAGTTCAGTCCATCACCCTGGATATAATTGTTTTTCAATTTTTCATCATACAGGTTTAATCCAACGTTATAGCTGAAAGTCAAATCTGTTGCAATTGTTCCTGCACCTAATAAACTGAAGTAGAAATCAGTATGCCTGTAATTATAGTTGTCTTCTATGACCTGACCTGCAGGAGCATTTCTTGAACCAAGTTCAAATCTTTGCGTCCTGTTATCTGTATAGAAATCAGTACCCAATGTGGTTCTTAAATTCACCCAGTCACTGAAAGCATAAGAAGCACTTATATTTCCAAAGAACCTGTTCACGTTATCATTGAAAGGTGTATTATTGACTATCCAGAAAGGATTATCATATCCACCACCTGCACGGTAGTTTCTCTGAGAATTATCCTCAAACTGGTAAGAACTTACATCATTTGCAGGATCAACATTACCGTTTGCATTGTCAAATGAAATTGGTGTTCTTAACAATCCAAGCATGACACCTGAGATATTAGAACCTTGCTGGACTCTATTACCTCCTGTTTTTGCATAATTGGCTGTAAATCTGAGGTCAAGCTTATCATCCAATGCTTTGGATCCAAGATTCAACCCTAGATTGTATCTTGTAAATGTATTGTTTGGAGCAACACCTTTTTCATCAGAATGTCCAAATGAGAACCTGTAATCAGCAGCTTCAGAACCACCAGAGATTGCAATATTGGTATTCCATGTTGTTCCTGTCTCAAAAAAGTTATTTACGTTATCATAAGGTACAAATTTAGGACCTGCCGTGGCATCAGTAGTTAATTGTCCGTTTTTGTCCCACTTATAATCAGAACCATCCCAGTAAAGATCATCCTTATGTGCGCCCCAGCTTACTGCTGAAGGAATAAAAGCTGTTGAAGGACCAGCCCATTGGCCACTATATCCCTGGGTATGTACATCATTCAAACCAACCACATTGTTGATATTTGAAAATGTCATACCAGTTCCAACATCTACTTTAAGTCCAGCTGAACTACCTCTTTTGGTTGTTATAAGAACAACTCCTCTTGCACCTTCAATTCCATATAATGCCGTTGCAGCTGCCCCTTTAAGGATAGATACATTTTCAATATCATTCGGGTTGATATCCATAGCCCTGTTAGAGTTGGCTACACCACCCAATGATCTTTCAGAGTGGAATTCACTGTTATCGAGTCTCACACCATCAACGACGATCAAAGCCTGGTTGTTACCATTAAAAGAGGTTTGACCTCTAAGAACGATTCTTGAAGCTGCACCTGCAGCACCAGAAGCCTGTGTGACCTGAACACCTGCAGCAGAACCTGCAAGGGCATCAATAGCAGATACTGTATTCGCATCTTTGATTGACTCAGAAGAAACAGTTTGTACAGCATATCCCAATGCTTTTTCATCTCTTGAAACACCAAGAGCAGTAACAACTACTTCATCAAGGACCTGTCCTTCAGCCATAGTGATAAAGAACTGAGTTTGTCCTTGCAAAGGAATTGTCTGTGATTGATATCCGGTATAAGAGATCACGATGTTCTCTACACCAGCGGGTACATCCAAAGTGAAATCACCATCAATTCCTGTGATGGTTCCTACCGATGTACCTTCAGCCAAAATGTTGGCTCCAATAACTGGCAGATTGTTTTCGTCCACTATATTACCACTTATGCTCGTTTGTGAAAAAGCAGTAAATGAGAGGAAAGAAAACAGTATTAAGAAAAATATATTTTTCATAGTCTAAATGTTTATTCCAATTAAAATTATTAGTTAGATAATGGAGGCCAATTAGTTCCATCAGTTCTTGTCAGAACTGTTGTACCATATTCACCATAAGTATTTGTCCATGTAAGGTCAAGATCAGCACCACTTACACTGTTAATTGTAAGCTCCCACGTATCACCGTAGTTATCTTCTCCGCTTAAGCTAATCTTATTGCAAACATCATTCATAGAAAGTGAACCCCAGGTTCCGAATCCTCCATAGCAATTGCCATAAGACCCAAATGACCAGTCATCAAATGAATAAGTTCCTGCTCCGGTTTCAATGATGGTTACCTCTCCCGTTAAATCAGGACCGGCACACCAGTAATTTGTAGATGCGTAGTTATACGTACCTGCAAGTGCTGACAAACAGCTAAATGGTGCACTAAGGGTATTGCTGGACCGGTATGTTCCACCGCCAGAAGTCGCATCGAAAACCATAACGATCACATCTCCGACAGCGATTGAATTGGCATCCAAACCGAGCGCAGATATAACATCATTTGCATTGACTGTAACTGTAGTTGGAAGAGAACTTACTGAAGTAACCTCAGAAAATCCACCTCCATTATAGTTGGCCAAGACAGAAACTGAACTAGCAGCTTCACCGGTTTGAGCCAGATCAAAAGCAATGGAAGAGTTGTCAAGGTCTCCTAAATCGAAGAATCCATTCACAACATTCGATGGCGTGATTACTGTACCCCTGGCATTATATTGCTCAACAGCAAAATAATCACCGACGGGTGCGTCATCACTGCATCCGGTCTGAATGAGCATAATACCCATAAAAACCAGAAGGTAATAGAAAATGTATTTTTTCATAGTTAATAAATATTTGGTTTAATAAATTTTGAAATAACGTCTGTGGGGAGACTTCTCATGGGATAAGAAGCCTAATTCATGTTGGTTTGTTAGTTTTTTCATACGGTTGACCAAAAACATCAAGGGTCTGATTATTTTTTTCGACCGAATCAAAAATAGTTAATTTATCCTTATTACAGTCGAATAAATGTTAAAAAATTAACATTAGCGTAATCTATAATATAGACTATTGTTACACTGTAAAAGGTTGGGTCTTCCCCTACATTTTAATGAATTTCACAGGGAAATTCCTATCTTCTGTTATTATATATATGATATATACCCCTGAATCCAAATCACTTAAGTTAAGCTTATATTCATTTTTATCAACTTGCTCTTCCATAGTTTTCAATTCAATTCCGTTTGGTGTTAGAATTTTAATATCCTTTACTTCTTTTAAATTTTTGGTTGAAATCCTAATC
>JAHHJO010000206.1:0-6227 GCA_018680275.1 Bacteroidia bacterium | reverse complement strand
TTTCAGAATTGTTCGTGTTTTTCAAAACAGGCGCCGGACTATCTGTTGGATCAGCTATACTTTGTCCGGGATCCAGAATAACAACACCCCCGTTTGTACTCCCTACCACAATCCACAAATATCCACTATCATCAAATACCATATCTGTGATCCGTGTATCTCCTGGAATTTCAAAATTATGCCAGTTTCCTTCTGTTGTTAAAACTGCAACCGGTTTATTCGTCCCAAAATTACTGACCCATAGATTGTCATCATCATCAAAAACCATCCCTGAAATCTTGACACGATTCGGGTTATCTCCTACCGGTTCAGTAAGTGGACTATTGGTTTTATTGTATAGCTTAAAGCTCTCCTCTACCCTGTTGTATTCAAGTAGTCCTGCCCAGAAAGAACCTATATAGACGATCGGTTCCCTTGGATGCGCAGCAATCTTGTAATGCTGGATAACTTCATTTTCATTGATAAAATAAGAATTTCCTTCATTGATGTTTTGCCAGCTTCCTTCATCCAGAACATAAAATCCCTGGCGGCTGAAGAGGTTTGCAAAATTGTCGCTGACCCCTCCGGATGCGACATAGACGATACCATCTTCTATATCTATATCTGACGTTTCTTCTGATTTCGGGGTATTTGAAAATAAGCGTTCAGCACAACCATCTGTCAGGCTGTTCTTATATCTGATCCCTTCCCATTCGTCTCCAAGAAACAACCTGCCCTGTTCATCAACCAAAGCTTCTGTCAGCCTGTTTGTACAATCAGTTACCTCGTGGTAAGGAATATCAGCATCATCAAAAAATATAATCTTGCTGTTGAAATCCGGATCTTTCAAACCCAGCATCCAACCTCCGGCAGCTTCTTTGAGAAACACAACATCATGGTTGCTATCTATTATTGTGTAGATCTCTTCGAATTCTAAACCATCATTGGACACATAGACCTTTTCTTCTGTAGCCACGTAATATTTATCATTTTCATGCATAACCGCGTCAATGTTCTCTGAGTCCGGTATCCCGTTTTCAACCTCAGACCAGGAACCCAGAAAATTGGGTGTTGACATATCAGGACCCAGCACATACGCGCCTTCTTCCCCGGCAAAGATGAGTGCCTGGTCAGAGCCATCAATATCAAAAACCCGTTGGGTGGCGTCCAATGTAAAACCAAATTCTCTTTTTTCAAGATTGTACTGAACAACACCAAAACCAGTCGCGAAATATACATGTTCACTATTCTGAACAAAGATGTCATAGATCTTTTTATCGCCTTGGAAAATCTCTGTGTCCTTTATATTGTAAATGGGAAAAACCTCTGTTTCCGATACGATGTCTATAACACTGTTTTGATAGGCAATAATCAGGTAATCATTAAACTTGTCATAAACCAGGTCCTGGATACCTGTTTCGGTAAGACCTTCCACCTTCGATATATACTCTATTGAAAAGTCCTCCTTGTCAATGGACATGACCGATAATTCAGTGCCGTAGTAGATTTTTTCATCGCTTTGAGTCAGGTTTACCCCGGTATTATAGGGAAGATAGGACTTCCATTCTCCTATTGCTATATTACTCTGTCCGGGTAATAATGTAACAAGGAACAAAAGCAAAAAAGTAAGTATGGATTTCCCTGGGTTCATGTTTGATTTTAAAAGAACGAATAAATTTGAGCTTTATTGATTCAGAAGCTTTTCATAAACCGGATAATCCCTTAAATATTCAAACACTTTGTCCGGAACAAGGTACCTTATCGATTTTTTGTCACGGATCATTTGCCTGATTGTCGAAGATGAAATTTGCAACAAGGGCGCTTCGCAAACATGCACATGAGGATGGTCGATCAATTCATTTAATTCGAAAAGAGGTCTTTTATAAATATATATACTGTAACGCTTTAAAAGCAATTCATAATTTTTCCATTTATGAAAACTGGAAAGATTATCTCCTCCCATGATAAGACAAAACTCATGCTTTGGATACTTCTCTTCCAGGTAAGCCATCGTATCGATAGTATATGATGGTCTCGGTAGCCCAAATTCTATATCCGAGGATCGGATTTTATCGTGATCATCAATGGCAAGGTTTAGCAAATGCAACCTGTCATAATCATTAGCAAGAGTAGATTTTTTCTTCAATGGATTATGTGGGGAAAGAACCATCCAGATAGCATCCATATCGGTATAATTGATCATGTAGTTGGCAATGATCATATGCCCGACATGAACCGGGTTAAAAGAACCAAAATATAAACCTACTTTCAATCCTATGGGTTTAATGACTCATCATCACTGGCATGATCAGCATCATCAGTTTCTCCTGCTCATCCTCTTCAGATGGAACAAGAATACCAGCTTTATTGGGTGCTGACAATTGAATATGTACCTCATCAGTTTCAATGACACCAAGCATTTCTACAAGGAATTTAGCATTAAACCCTATTGTAAGAGGTTCACTTTCATAACTGCAACCAATCTGCTCGGTAGCTTCATTTGAAAAGTCAAGATCCTGTGCTGATACTGTCAGGCTGTTCTCTGCAAGATTAAGTACAACCTGGTTGGTTGTTTTATTCGAATAGATCACTATTCTTTTAAGCGAATTCTGAAAATCAGACCTGTTTACCTTGAGCAGTTTTTCATTATTCACAGGAATAACCGCATTGTAATCAGGATATTTTGCATCTATAAGCCTGCTTATCACCTGTGTGCCACCACTTTGGAAAAAGATGTTCTTGGAATTAAATGAAACAGATACGTTATCAGCATCCGAACTGCTGATCGCATTCTTGAACAGCATCAATCCTTTTCTGGGAACAATTATAGATTCGGTCAATTCACTTGATATTCCCCCGACGGTATATTTTACAAGTTTGTGCGCATCTGTAGATACAAAAATCACTTTATTGAAATCCATCTGCATAAGCACACCGGTCATAGCAAGTCTCAATTCATCATTACTTGTGGCAAAAATTGTATTGTTGATTGCCTTTATAAGTGAATCGCTTGAAATTTCTGTGACGTGTACATTATCTGCAAGTGGCGTCTCGGGAAAATCCTCTGCGTTATCTCCTGATAACTTGTACTCCCCGTATGCAGACTGAAGCTTTATAGCATTATTCTCTTTTTCAACCTGGAATTTTACAGGCTGATCCGGCAGTGCTTTTAAAGTATCCAGCAAAATCCGGCCTGGAACAGCTACTCTTCCGTTTTCATTACCCATCACCGAGAGGGAAGAAATTATAGTTACTTCAAGGTTTGTTGCGGAAATTGTCAATTCATTGCCCGATAGGTCAAATAGAAAATCTTCCAGGATAGGAATTACAGGATTTGAACTGATGGCTCCTGACGCAACCTGAAGTTTTTTTAATAAATCACTCGATGAGACTTCAAATACCATCTTACTTTATTTTTAAATCGAAGTTTGATTAAACTTTCCTTCAGTAAATTGATTTTTACAAGAAAGCACAAAGTTAAGCTAATTTCAGTATTTATCAGTTAGTTATAATAATATTGCATTCCTGAATTTTTATCAAAAAAATGACACTGATTCCTGACAGAATAAATGGCCCCGTAATACATTCGGAATACAATATTGATATCCCTCCATTTGAGCGCAACATACTGTCTAACGCTCTGCGGGTGTTCGAAGTCAATGCTGGAACACAGGATATTTTGAAGTTTGATTTGGTCTTCAAAGTAGGTCGGGTCCATGAAACCCGGAGGGCCTCTGCAAAAGCATCATTTTATTTGATGCGGGAAGGGTCTGTTAGTAAGAATTCTGAGGAACTGGCCTATATTTTTGATTTTTATGGTGCTTATGTGAAAATCTTTTCCGGCCTGGAGTACTCTTCGGTCAGTATCGTATGTATGACACGCCATTTTGAAAATGTATGGCCTCATTTCATAGAGATGATCCTCAATCCTTCATACAATGAAGAAGAACTACTGAAGTATAGCAGGGTAAACAGCCAAAGGTTAAATGACCAGCTCTCCAAAAATGATATTATTGCATATAGAGCACTGACAGAAAAACTCTTTGGTACAAATCATCCTTATGGATATAATACACAACCTGAAGATATACGGTCTCTTGAAAGAAAGCATTTATTGGAATTTCACGAAAAAAATCATGGTATTAGTGAAGCCTTCGTCATCCTGAGCGGAAAGTATCCTGTTTCGTTGTCAGACAAGATCATGGCAGATCTTTCTAAAATCAGGTCTATATCAAATCCGAAAACTCAAGGCTTCAAAGAAGAAAAATCACAAGATTCCTTTTTAAGGATTACAACAAACAACCAGGTTCAGACCTCATTGAAGATCGGAAGAAAGCTTTTTTCAAGAAAACATTCTGACTTTTCACGTGTACAGGTTTTGAACACGATTCTTGGAGGTTATTTTGGAAGTCGTCTTATGAAAAACATCAGGGAAGACAAAGGTTTCACCTATGGTATTTATTCATCAGTAGACACCTGGAAGAGAGATGGGTTTTTTTATATCAGTGCAGACCTGGGAAATGATTTCGTAAGAGAAGCCAATGATGAGATTTACAAGGAAATCGACAAATTGAAATCTGACCTTGTTCCATACAATGAGTTTAGCATGGTGAAAAACTATATGTTGGGTCAGATCCTTCATTTGGTAGATGGACCTTTTGCTACCGGACAATTAATAAAAAGTATTTATGCAAAAGATCTTGATATTGAACATTTTAAAAACCATATCGAGACGATAAAGAGTATGACCAGGAAAGAAGTAATGGAAATGGCTCAGAAGTACCTTGAAAAAAATACTTTGACAACTGTCCTGGCAGGGAATTTTTAATTAAAATATTACTTATACTTGCATGACTGATCTTTTATTCAAATAACTGATTAGCACCAATCTCAATTATAAAGGCAAATTTTAAAGTCCCGTAAAGATTTTTAATCAGGTATAATATTTGATGACTTTAATAATATTTCAATTTTAAACATTTAGATGGGTTTATTTAGTTTTTTCAGACAGGAGTTGGCGGTAGATTTGGGAACAGCAAATACTCTAATCATTCAGGACGGTGAGGTCGTCATTGACGAACCTTCTATCGTAGCAGTAAACAGGATAACAAATGAAGTTCTTGCTGTTGGTACGAAAGCCATGCAGATGCATGAGAAAACCCATACCAATCTCGAAACAATCAGGCCACTCAAGGATGGTGTGATCGCTGACTTCCAGGCTGCAGAGAGCCTCATCCAGGGATTAATTGGAATGATCGGTGAAAAAAGGAAATTCTTTTCTCATCTCAAGATGGTGATCTGTATACCTTCAGGGATAACTGAAGTTGAAAAAAGAGCCGTATTTGATTCAGCAGATCACGTGGATTCAAAAGAAACTTATTTAATTCACGAACCTATGGCAGCTGCGCTCGGTATTGGTATTGATGTTGAAGCTCCTTCAGGAAACATGATCATCGATATCGGGGGAGGTACAACTGAGATTGCAGTCATTGCCCTTTCAGGTATTGTGACAAACCAATCTATCCGAACTGCAGGGGATGAATTCACACATGATATCATCGATTACATGAAAAGGAAACACAACCTTCTCATTGGCGAAAGAACTGCTGAAAACCTGAAAATCAAAGTTGGAAGTGCGCTTGACACCTTGTTTGATCCACCTGATCCTGTCGGTATCAATGGCAGGGATTTACTGACCGGAATTCCGAAACAGGTGATGACTGATTACCAGGAAGTCGCTGAATCTCTTGATAAATCAATTGCAAAAATTGAAGAAGCTGTTTTGAAGGCACTGGAAGAGACACCACCTGAGTTGGCTGCTGATATTTACAAGAACGGTATTTATCTTACAGGGGGAGGTGCCTTGTTGCGTGGTCTCGATGAAAGACTTGCCAAAAAAACCAAACTGAATGTTCATGTTGCTGATGACCCTCTAAAAGCCGTCGTTAAGGGTACGAGTCTGGCATTGCAAAACACAGACACATTTACTTTCCTGATGGACAGACAAAGCCTCTAGATTAACCTGTTAAATCAGAAATAAATGCGCAATCTTATATATCTGATTATTCGATTTAGCGCTATCGTATTATTTATAGTTCTTGAGTCTGTTTCCTTTTATTTGATTGTTACTTATAATAAAAGCCAAAAAGAGATTTGGGCTTACTCTTCGAATTTGTTTACCGGGAAGATTAATCAACAGGTAGAAAATATTTACTCCTTTTTTGACCTGCACTCAACAAATGACAGCT
>JAHHJO010000219.1:0-2499 GCA_018680275.1 Bacteroidia bacterium | reverse complement strand
CAACAGGTTAAAAATCAACGGGACACTAAAATCCGCAATAAGAAAAAGCGTTAAGGAGTTATGTGATTAAATATTGAATGTTGATATTGTAAAAAATTTCAACTTGTCAATGTCTAGATATATTGGTGTACTCGGCTCCGGATCTTTTGGGACAGCAATAAGCCAGTTATTATCAGAAAACACCAATGTGCTTGTTTATGCCAGGAGACAAAATATTGCAGATGCCATAAATACTTCACACCGTATTAAGGATTATACTTTATCTAATAAAATCAAGGCAACAACCAGTATCCAGGAAGTGGGAGAAAAATGCAGGTTGATCTTTCCCGTTATTCCGTCAGAATATTTCCGGAGTGTCATGAATGCTATCGGCCCTTATGTCGGACCAGGTCACATTATGATACATGGGACAAAAGGACTGGATGTAAGCCCTGAATTTGACAATGCTGAAGATATCAATTCTATTAAGAGGTCCGTGTTTACGATGAGTGAAGTCATAAGGCAGGAGACGAGTGTTATAAGGACTGGTGCCCTTGCAGGCCCCAATCTTGCAAAGGAGATACTCGACGGCCAACCGGCTGCAACAGTCATCGCCTCTGAATTTGATGAAGTAATCGAAAAAGGAAGACAGGTGCTAGCAGGTGAAAGATTTATTGTATATGGTTCTCACCACCTTATTGGTATTGAGCTGGCAGGGGCATTGAAAAATGTAGTTGCCATAGCTTCAGGAATCATGAATGGAATCGGATTCGGGAAAAATATGGAGGCACTTCTGCTTACCCGTGGATTACGTGAAATGATACACATTGCAAAAGCAGTTGGTGCGGATATCAGGCCATTCCTTGGTACAGCAGGTGTTGGCGACCTGATTGCGACAGCTACCAGTACACAAAGCCGGAATTTTACCTTTGGTAATTATCTCGCACAGGGAAAAACACCCCAGGAAATAGGGCGAATGATGGATGAAGTAGCTGAAGGATACAGGACAATCAATTTTGCCAACAGAATTGTGAATGCAGCCAGGCTTCAAGCACCCATTACGACAACATTATACCAGATCGCATATGATCACCGCCCTGTTGATGAAGCTGTCAGGGAATTAATCAATAATCCTCTATCAATAGATGTTGATTTTATTTAATCAATTTTTATTTTCATAAAAGACCTAATTCATTATCTATGGATAAAATACAACATATTAATTGTCCAAAATGCAATCATGAATTTGACGTGGAAGATGTTCTGGCTGCCAAGCTGCAAAATCAATTCAAAGCTCAATATGAAGCGGACAGGAAAGCTCTTGAAGCAGAACATAATAAAGAAGCCAAAAAATTAAATGACGAGATAAGAATATTTGAAGATAAAAAGAAAAGGGAAAACGAGATTTTTGAAAAGAAGCTATTAGAGAAACTGGGACATGAAAGAGTAAATATTCGTAAGAAAATTGAAGAAGATTTTTCCGGAAGAATCAAACTGCAACAGGAAGAAATAGAAAAAAAACAGAAGCAACTTGCAGAACTCAGGAATAAAGAACTGGAGCTCGAAAAGATGAAACTGAAGATGAATGAACAAGAAAAGGAGATTGAACTTCGATTTCAGAAAAAGATGGCAGAAGAATTACTGGAGCGTGAAGAGAAAATTCAGAAAAGGCTCAACGAGGGAATAGAATTGAAACTTCGTGAAAAAGACAAACAACTCGAAGACCATAAAAAACTGATCGAGGAATTGAAGCGTAAATCAGAACAAGGCTCAATGCAGCTGCAGGGTGAAGTCCAGGAAATGGCCATCGAAGAATATCTTGCACAACAGTTCCCTTTTGATACTATAGAAGAGATCAAGAAAGGAGCCAGGGGTGGCGATTGTTTACAGATTGTAAATACACGTAGCCAGAATCGGTGTGGTACGATCTATTATGAAAGTAAGCGGACCAAAGATTTTCAGCCCAGCTGGATTGAAAAGTTCAAAGCAGATATCAGGAATATTGGTGCTGATATTGGCGTCCTGGTCACACAGGCCTTGCCAAAAGACATGAATAGAATGGGCATGAAGAACGGGATCTGGATTTGCAGCTACCAGGACTTTAAAGGTCTTAGCCTTGTTCTTCGTGATTCACTTGTAAAGATCAGCGAAGTCAAAAGTGCCGAAAGTAACAAAGGAGATAAAATGGAGATGTTATACAGTTATCTTACAAGCAATGAATTCAAACTGATGATTGAAGGCATTGTAGAAGGCTTTACGCAGATGCAAAATGATCTTGTCAAGGAGAAGAATGCCATGCATAAGATCTGGAATCAAAGAGAAAAACAAATACAGAAAGTTTTGCTCAACACTACGGGTCTTTATGGATCTATAAAAGGCATTGCAGGGAATGCTGTAGGTAATATATCCGCCCTTGAATTACCGGAATAAACAAGAGCCCCCGGATTAACCGGAGGCCTTGTCGTTATTTACCCAATACAATTATCTTTTCAACAAGTTTATGTTTATCGAGATGTATAC
>JAHHJO010000194.1:0-3255 GCA_018680275.1 Bacteroidia bacterium | reverse complement strand
ACAGGGGTGGTACTATTTTAAAAACAGTTGATCAAGGTGCCAATTGGAATGTTTTGAACAGTGGATCCACTGAATATATTCAGGATATAAGCTTTACCCAAAATTCAATTTATGTTTGCGGAGATTTTGAAACGCTGCTTAAATCAGTGAACGGGGGAGCTAGTTGGCAGGATTTTTCACCATCGATTGGAATTGGAGATTATTTAAGAATCCAATTCATTGATGATCAGACAGGTTGGGTTATTGAGAGTGATTCTTACCAGGGTATTGACAGGCTGTTGTATACAGAAGTGATCAATGATACTTTATACTGGAGGATAGCAAATGGTTTACCTGAGGTATCCGATGTGGACCTGATGGATTTCCAGTTTTTAGACAGGAACAATGGCTGGCTGGTCATTTCCGATGAATATAATAGCAAAAGTTATATATACAAATCAGTAAACGGAGGTGTGGACTGGACATTGGAATTAGAGGAAGACCTGAAGGGTTTTACAAATATATTTTTCCTTGATGATCAAACCGGGTGGATCGGAGATCTTGGAGGAGATTTATATAAAACAGTTAATGGCGGTCAGATCTGGGATCGGTTAGCTATATGGAGTGTCTTATTATTAAATGCCGAAACAAAATTCATAGATGAGAATAACGGATGGGCTTTAGGATTTAATTTTCTTGGAAGTACGCCTTACCGGTCTCGGGATGGAGGTACCAATTGGTATGAACAGGGTACCAAGAATGGTAAAATTGATGATGCCCTTGATATATATATGATCAATGAAAATATCGGTTTTGCTGTCGGAGGCTGGATCGATGAAGCTAAGATATATATGACAACTACAGGAGGAGATTAAAAGAAGCTTTGACTATTAGATTGTTTAAAGCTGATTTTTAGTTTTTATATTTTTTTATTATTTCAAGCATTTCCGGGATGGGAACTGTTGTGTTCCTGTATTCTTCCATCAGGTGAATAAAGTCATTGATCATCGACCTGGAAAATCCTAATTTAAATCCGTAGTGCTGAATCATATCTTTTTCTTCTTCGGTGATATTCCGATCAATTTTCATCATAAACAGGAGATAATAAAGAATCGTCATTCGATCCTGCTCACTTCTGGGTGTTTTTATGGAATCTACAAATGGGTCCTTAATTAAGGATTCGATAATATGATTAGGAACATCCAGGTGTTTTCCAACATTAATAATATATCCGAATTCATATTTATCGAAGTGGTTGTCCGCCCTGGAGAGCCTGATCAGGATAGAAATTAGTTCTTCTGCCTTCATAAGACGGTTCTAGTCCAATAATAAATGATAACCTTTTCTAAGGTATTTTTTCAAATTGAGCCAGAAGGCTAAAATAAGATAGAGGATAATGGGAGAACCGAGTGTAACAAATGAAAGGTAAATGAAATATAACCTGACCCTTGAAGATCGGATTCCAATCTGCTTGCCTATATAGCTACAGACACCAAAAACCGATTTTTCAACAATATGTCTGATAGAATCCATCATATACATTAAATATAATGATATAATAGTTTCAAATGTTATACCCGCTTGATTTTTAAGGATTAGTATACCACCAGACAGTCAAGAAATTCTGTTTCCGTGCCATCATTCAATGTAGATATCTCAATCTCGTGAATGGTAATATCCTTAATACTTTTATCCGGTTTTTGGGCATATATTTTATCTATACAAACAGAAAAGCCGCAAAACCCAAAGAAAAAAATCAGGCTCAGGAATAAAAACTCTTTCAATCCAAGTGTAAAAGAATAAGCTTCCCGTCCTAAATCTTCATCAAAGATGTATTGATCCTTGCTTTGATTCATATATTTAAAACTTTGAAAAATGAAAGGCTGGTAATGAACAAATATAGTCTTTCATTTTATATTAACAAAAACATATTAAAAAAATACATAATATGTAGTTAATTCATTACAAAGACTATACCGAAGATATCAATGAAATAATGCTCTAATGTTTTAATGCTATAATGTGTCTATTTGTCCATTCCTAAAAAAGGTTCTCACATTATGTTAATTAATACTGAAATAAGTTGTCATCATTTCTAATTACTGGAAATAGTTGTTTCATTAAAACATTAAAACATTAAAACATTAAAACATTAAAACATTAGAGCATCGTAAATACATACTCAACCAGATTGGCACCCATTCTCAGGGCTTTAAGACGAAGGTGATCAGGATCTTTATGGACTTCTTTGTCTTCCCATCCATCACCCAGGTCACTTTCATAGCTGTAGAAACAAACAAGGCGTCCTTCCCAAATAATACCAAACCCCCGGGAAGGTTTATCGTCGTGTTTGTGGATCTTGGGGACACCGTTGTCAAATGAAAAGGTCTGATGATATACGGGGTGATCAAAAGGAAGTTCAACAAGTTCGGTTTCAGGGAAAACTTTTTTCATGGCTGGACGAATGAAAGGATCCATTCCGTAATTGTCATCGATATGTAGAAAACCTCCTGCAATAAGGTATTGTCTGAGATTCTCAGCATCTGCATCAGAGAAAACAACATTTCCATGACCTGTCATATGGACAAATGGATAATTGAATAAATCAGCACTTCCGACTTCAACAGTGGCATAGTTGAGATCAAAATTGGTACCTAATTGCTGGTTACAGAAGATGGCAAGATTATCGAGTGCGGTAGGGTTGGCATACCAGTCTCCGCCTCCGCTGTATTTTAATAAGGCCAGTTTGTATGAAGGCTCCATTTTGAAAGCACATAAGCTGACAAAAACAATACATAGAGGGATAATTAATCTTCTGATCATTGTGTTACTAGTTGAAACGACTTTTTTTACCATTAATTATACCAACAATTTTTGAATTGAATTGATGACCGAAAAATGGAGAATTTTTCGATTTAGACAAATTGTTCTGCTCGTTGAATGTCCATGGACTATTTGTATCAAACAAAGTTAAGTTTACTGGTTCACCGGATTTTATAACTATCTCATCCAATCCCATGAGCTTTCTTGGATTCACCGACAGACATTCAACCAATTTTTCCAGCTCAATGTCATTTGCAAATTCTATGAGTGCTGGGAAACAGGTCTGCAACCCGGTAGCACCAAGATCAGCATATACAAACTCCAATTTTTTCGCTTCTTCTTCAAGTGGCACATGATTGGAACAGATAATATTTATAGCACCTTGATTGATACCCTTGATTAATGCTTTCCGATCCTTTTCAGAACGTAAAGGAGGATTGGTTTTATAATTGA
>JAHHJO010000048.1:0-6245 GCA_018680275.1 Bacteroidia bacterium | reverse complement strand
AGTCTGGACATCGACAAACAACCGTGGATAGAGTTCATCAGGCGTTTTCATATTCTGCAGATTTGAAATTCTTGTACAAACGATATAACATAATCAATGCCAGTGCAAGCAAAGACATTGGGATTAGCGACATATAAAATGCTGTCCTGCCATCAAATGCTTCAAATACATGACCTGTAATGATCGAACCTGTTGTTCCACCAAGCGCTGAAAATACAACGATCAGTCCGGACATGGAACTTTGCAAAAATTTAGGTAAGGCACTCAGGATAACAGAATTTATTGTCGGATAAATAGGTGCCAGGAACAATCCCATGAGTGGAAAAATATAGACAACCAGGGGTGCATTAAACCAGTTGACCTGCGAGGGATCAATATCGAGGTTCTTGGTCAGTGGGATATTTACGAGTACACATATAGCAAGTGCAGCAATACATACCAAAGTAAATGGCAGCCAATGCACTTTTTGAAGTACAAATCCAGCAAGGATTCGTCCGATCGCAAACGCCCCGGCAAGGACAGCGCCCGCCTGTATACTCATACTGGCAGGTACTTCGATAATGTTTTCATAAAATGTAGGCATCCAGGTCTGAAAGGATTGTTCAATTAATACAAATAAGAAAGCACTGAGTACAAATACCATGACTAGTGGTTTGATGATCAGTTTCATCATCGCCAAAAAGTCTTCTGCCATATTATTTTCGTCTTTGTGTGCCTTCGATTCATCCAGTTTGGAGAATGAAAGGAGTGTCATTGCGGCAAGGCACATAATACCCAGGTACCAGTACATTTGGAGCCAGCCGGTAGATTTGGGATTGGCATCATCAATAAATAGGCTGATGAAAACATTGCCGACAAGTACACCTACCATGAAAAATCCTTCGATCCAGCTCATCAGGCTACTATGTTCTTTGGAATTTTCGGTAACAAGTCCGATTATCGAATAGACGCCAATTTTTATTATCCCGAAAGATAAGCCTATAACGACAAAGAGCATTTTGAAGTACCAGAAGTCGTTGGCAATATTTGGCATAAGAAAGCACATGATCGACATGACGCCAAGGGCGACCATCATACCTCGTTTGATACCTATTTTCGGAAGAAAGGATGCAATGAAAAATGAGATCACTGCAATGGGAATATCTTTAAAGCCTTCAAGAATACTCGCATCAGCTTTTGATACATCAAAGTTGCGCTGTACCTGAAGAATGACAGCACCAACACTATTGAGAAGGATAGCGAAGACAAAGTAGTTAATGAATAAACACAGCTTGATGGTAAAGTTCCTGGACATAGATATAATTTAACGGCGCGTTAGTGTTTTCAATTTTGTTGCTGCATTGAAATTGGAAGACATTGCATTGCTCTTAAAGATATACAATTCGGAAATTGAAGTGAAACAAAAAAGGAGAAAGCCAAAATGACTTTCTCCTTTATTATTATCAATTAAATGCTTTGTTCCTATTTTGGTCCTGCTGCTATTATTTCAGAGTTAACCCCTTCTTCAAATTGTTTGAAATTGTTCTGGAATAATTCAACCAATTTTGCCTTTGTATTTGCAAATGCTGATTTATCATCCCATGTATTTACCGGGAAAAGGATTTCAGAAGGGACTTCCGGACAAGATGTCGGAATATCAAATCCGAATCGATCGTCAGTCTTCATTTCAACATTGTCAAGTGCACCACTGTGAATGGCATCTACCATCGCCCTTGTATACTTCAATTTAATCCTTGATCCAACACCATAGGCACCTCCGGTCCATCCTGTATTGATCAACCATGCTTTCGCACCATGCTGATTCATTTTCTGTGCAAGTAATTCGGCGTACCTGTTAGGATGCCACATCATAAATGCAGCTCCAAAGTTTGCCGAGAAAGTTGCTTCAGGTTCAGTCACTCCCATTTCGGTTCCTGCCACCTTGGCTGTATACCCTGATATAAAATGATAACTGGCCTGTTCAGGAGTTAACCTGCTCACTGGAGGGAGTACTCCAAAAGCATCGCATGTCAGGAAAATAATGTTTTTGGCATGGCCTGCAATGCAAGGCATCTGGATGTTTTCTATATAGTTGATTGGATACGATGCTCTGGTGTTCTGAGTGATTGAAGTATTGGTATAATCAACAACTCTTGTGTTCGGATCATACACTACATTTTCCAGGACTGTTCCAAATTTAATGGCATTATAGATGTCCGGTTCTTTTTCTTCAGACAAATCGATAGCTTTAGCATAACATCCACCTTCTATATTGAATACTCCAGTGTCTGTCCAACAGTGTTCATCGTCACCTATCAATTTTCTTTTAGGGTCTGCACTTAAAGTGGTTTTACCTGTACCTGAGAGTCCAAAAAGAAGTGACACATCTCCAGCTTCTCCAACATTGGCAGAACAGTGCATAGGTAATACATCCTGAAGTGGCATCAGGTAATTCATGACTGAGAATACACCTTTTTTCATTTCACCTGCATATTGTGTTCCCAGGATGACAATTTCTTTTGCTTCAAGATTGACATCAATACTCGTTTTGGATGTCATTTCAGGTGTGTACCTGTTTGCTGGAAAACCACCTCCATTAAAAATAGTATAATCAGGATCGCCGAAGTTCGCCAGTTCATCAGCAGTTGGCATAATAAGCATGTTTTGCATGAATAATGCGTGATATGCTCTCGTACAAATGATTCTTACTTTAAGACGATAATCGGGGTCCCAACCTGCAAATGCATCGACTACAAATATTCTTTTGCGGGTGTTCAGATAATCCATGGCCCGCTCTCTGTTAATATCGTAAATATGTTTGTCCAGTCCGATATTAATATCACCCCAGTCAATGTTCTTTTCTGAATCAGGATGACGAACAATTCTTTTATCCTTAGGGCTTCTGCCTGTCTTTTCACCCGAATAAACAAGTAGTGAACCGACGTCAGATATTGCAGTACCTTCTTCTGTTCTCAATGCAATTTCATATAAAGCAGGTACGCTGGTGTTACGCAGAATTTCTTTTACTTCAATTCCGTATTGTTTAAGATCAAATGACATAATTTAATGATTTTGGGCGAAAGTACTCAAAATAGAAGAAATCTAGATTGATTTATATCATTTGTTGCAATAGCCTAAATCAATGGATTTTAGGCATAATTGGGTGAAGATTGCAGAGAAATTTAATATAATTCTATATTATCGGAGTAACAGAAACATTCAATCTATTCCATGTTAGAAAATAATCTGAAAACCTTTCCGGAAAACCTGTTGTATCCGATTAAATCGTATGAAAGGATTCCTGTTATAATATATGAAGACTCAAAAGATGGAAGTAAACAAATTGCCCGTCGGATTGCAGAGATAATACAAGATAAGCAGTCCAGAAAGCAAGCTGCTGTGTTAGGATTGGCCACCGGATCTTCTCCTCTGAAGGTTTATTCAGAATTGATATCGCTTCACAGGAATGAAGATCTCAGCTTTAAAAATGTATATACCTTCAACCTTGATGAATATTATCCTCTTGAAGATGATCATCCCGAGAGTTATCATTATTTCATGAATGAATATCTCTTCAGGCATATCGATATAGATCCGGATAATACTTATATACCAAAAGGTAATATTCCATTAACTGATGTCAAATCTCACTGTCTTGAATATGAAGAAAAAATCAAATCGCTGGGTGGTCTCGATTTTCAATTGTTAGGCATCGGAAGGACAGGCCATATCGGATTTAATGAACCAGGTAGTGATGAAAGAACGATGACAAGATTGGTACGGATTGATAATATAACACGTCGCGATGCCGCCTCTGATTTCGATGGATTAGTGAATGTACCTTACGAGGCGATCACCGTGGGAGTCAAAACGATAATGTCTGCAAGGGAGATTATCATTATGGCCTGGGGCCAACATAAGGCCGATATCGTTCGGGAAGCTGTAGAGAATCCTGTCGGTGCCAATGTTCCTGCGACATATTTGCAGGAACATCCCAACGTCAGTTTTGTAATGGACAGAGCTGCAGCAGGAAGGTTGACAAGAGCACAAACACCATGGAAAGCAGGTGTATGCCAGTGGGATGATGACTTGTCCTGTAAAGCAGTTGTCTGGTTATCCCAAAAACTGGGAAAAGCGATTCTTAAACTGACTGATGAAGACTATAATGAACATGGTCTGAGTGAATTACTTCTGAACGCCCAGAATGCTTATCAGTTAAACATTAAGATGTTCAACAGGTTGCAGCATACAATTACCGGATGGCCGGGTGGCAAGCCGAACACAGATGACAGTAATCGTCCGGAAAGAGCTTTGCCAGCTCAAAAAAGGGTAATTATTTTCAGTCCTCATCCCGATGATGATGTGATCTCAATGGGTGGAACATTTTTAAGGCTGGTAGAACAAGGACATGAAGTTCATGTGGCTTACCAGACTTCAGGAAATAATGCCGTGCATAACTCTGATGTGCTCAGGTATATTGAGTTCTACGAAGAATTTGCAAATCATACAAATAGTAATGTTGCTTCACAAACAGAAATAGAAAATCTGAAGCTTGCATTAATAGATGCCAAAGGCAATATAAAACTAAAGAAGATAAAAGCCCTGATCCGACGAGGCGAAGCAAGAGATGCCGCCCGTTTTTGCGGATTGGATGATGGAGGTATACATTTTATGGATATGCCATTTTATGAGAAGGGTGGTATCAAGAATAAGATCCTGACTGAAGAAGATATTCAGTTGACTATGAATTTATTGAAAGCTATAAAACCACACCAGGTTTTTGCAGCCGGAGACCTTGCAGACCCCCATGGTACACATCGGGTTTGTCTGAATGCAATTTTTGAAGCATTCAGACGGTTAAACCATGAGGATTGGATGAAGGATTGCTGGTTATGGCTTTACAGGGGTGCGTGGGAAGATTTTAAGATTGATGAAATTAATATGGCCATCCCTCTAAGTCCGAATGAACTGCTGAAAAAACGAAGTGCTATTTTTAAACACCAGTCTCAGAAAGACAGACCTCCTTTTCCGGGTGAAGATACCAGGGAGTTCTGGCAGCGATCTGAAGAAAGGAACAGAAATACAGCAAAATTATACAGGGAATTGGGCTTTGCAGAATATGAAGCGATTGAAGCATTTAAACGTTGGAAATTTAAGTAACTGAAGGATATGAATATATCATCATTTGACTGGGGAATTATCGTTGGCTTTTTTGCCATCACCCTGATCATTGGGATATGGGTATCTGGTAAAGCAGGCCGCAGTACCAAGGATTTCTTTCTTTCAGGAAGGAATATGCCGTGGTGGTTGTTGGGTGTTTCGATGGTAGCTACTACATTTTCTGCTGATACACCCAACCTTGTAACCGATATTGTAAGAAAAGGAGGAGTAGCCGGTAATTGGGTTTGGTGGGCTTTTCTTTTGACCGGAATGACAACAGTATTTGTATATGCAAAACTGTGGCGCCGGTCTGGTATTACCACTGATCTTGAATTTTATGAATTGAGATACAGCGGACTGCCAGCCTCATTTTTACGCGGTTTCAGATCCATTTACCTGGGTGTATTCTTCAATGTCATGATTATGGCTACAGTCATGCTTGCGGGAATAAAGATTGCCGGGGTCATGCTCGGCATTAGTCCTGTTCAGACTGTTCTTTTGGTTTCCATCATTACTGTAGTTTATTCATCACTAGGTGGTCTTCGAGGTGTTATCCTCACAGATTTTTTTCAGTTTACATTGAGTATGATAGGAATGGTAGCTGCAGCCATTTATATATTAAGTCTTCCCGAAATCGGGGGATTAAGTGAATTGGTATCACATCCGAATGTCAGGGATAAAATTGATTTCTTTCCTGATTTTACGGATATGAATGTTGCTATACCTTTATTCTTTGTTCCTATTGCAGTGCAGTGGTGGAGTGCATGGTATCCTGGCGCAGAACCTGGAGGGGGAGGGTATATCGCACAGCGCATGTTATCTGCAAAGAATGAAACTGATGCGACCAAAGCAACCATGCTATTCAATATAGCGCACTATGCATTAAGACCATGGCCATGGATTTTGATTGCCCTGGCATCATTGATCATCTTTCCCGATCTGGATTCCATAAGACAGGCTTTCCCCGGAATCGATGCAGGCATCGTTGAAGATGATATTGCATTTCCCGCCATGCTTTCTTATTTACCAAAAGGTTTATTAGGATTGGTCATTGCTGCTTTAATTGCAGCCCTGATGTCTACGATCAGTACACACCTAAATTGGGG
>JAHHJO010000245.1:0-8573 GCA_018680275.1 Bacteroidia bacterium | reverse complement strand
CTTCAAGTCTTTTCTTGACCTTTTCATCTACAGCAGTTTCCTGATTGCACTCGGTGTGACATTGTTTACACTGGAAAGTTTTATCATATCCGGAGAAGAGATCAATACTGTTTATTTACAGCTGATTTTCTGGTCAACTATATTGATTTATTCACTCCATCGAATCATTGGTGTAAATCATATTAAGGAAGACAAATTTGCGGGAAGATTTATCCTGATCAGATCAATGACCAGCTTACTCAAAGTCATTGCTTTCATTTCAATTATTTGTCTGATTTATGTAAGCTCCAGGCTATCACGCGAACTGATCTATATCATAATTCCAGCAGGCTTTTTGTCTTTATTGTACGTTCTTCCTGTATTCGGATCCAGGCGAATGCGGGATATTCATTTTATTAAAATCTTTCTGATCGCTTTAGTATGGGCTTATTGTTGTGGAATTATACCAGTGATGGACACCCATGGCAATTCACTTTCACCAATTGGTTATCTTTTGTTCCTGGAAAAATTCATTTTCATCCTGGCAATAACCCTACCCTTTGACGTCAGAGATCTCGATATAGATAAATATGAAAATGTAAAAACATTAGCAAGTCTGCTTGGTATCAACAAGACATATTTATTGAGCAATATCCTTTTATGTGTTGGAATGATCATCCTGGTATATATTCTGAACCTGGCGGGTCTGGGCATCCTGGCTATCACTGGAGCTGTAATCAGCTATGGCCTGACCTTTTGGGCAGTATATCTGAGCAGAAATAAGCAATCAGATTATTATTTCTCGGGTCTTCTGGACGCGATGATCATTTTACGTTCAGCGATCATTATTCTATTCTGCTTCCTCTAACAAGTCAGGCCTTTGAGACCTGGTTTTTTCAATCGACTTTTCCAAACGCCATTCATCGATCTTTTTATCATCGCCTGACAAAAGTATATCCGGCACTTGATGTCCTTTATATTCTGAAGGTCTTGTATATACCGGGGGAGCGAGCAAATTGTCCTGGAAGCTGTCCGTCAAAGCCGAAGTCCCATCATTGAGTACGCCTGGTATCAGTCGTGCCACAGAATCTACAAGCACGGCGGCAGGTAACTCGCCGCCGGATAAGACATAATCACCAATGGATAATTCCATGGTGATATGCATATCCCTTATTCTCTGATCTATGCCTTTGTAATGACCAAGAATGATCATTATCCGTTTGCCAAGCGATAATTTATTGGCTATTCCCTGAGTATATTGAATTCCATCGGGGGTTAGAAATATGATCTCGTCGTAGCTGTATTGTGACTTAAGGTTTGATATACAAGTATCCAGTGGCTCGACCATCATCACCATGCCGGCTCCGCCACCATATTGATAGTCATCAATTTGCTGATGCTTTCCCAGGCCATAAGTTCGCAAATCAATAATATTAATATCGATCAACTCTCTGTCCCTGGCCCTTTTGAGGATCGAATGTTCAAAAGGACTCCTGAGGAGGTCCGGAACAGCAGATATGATATCAAATATCAAAACAGACTTTTATTCAATACCTAACAGCTCCACATCAAAAATCAAAGTAGAATAAGGCTTGATCACCGGTCCTGCTGCTCTTTCACCATAAGCCAGATCATAAGGAATAAAGAATCTGAATTTATCACCAACTTTCATCAATTGAAGACCTTCCTGCCATCCTTGGATGACACCATTCAATGGAAATGAAATAGGCTCTTGTCTTTCTACTGAAGAATCGAAAACTGTTCCATCGATGAGCGTGCCATGATAATGCACTTTTACCTTATCATACGGACCTGGAGTTGCCCCTGAGGTAGTATTATTCAAAACTTCATATTGTAATCCTGAATCAGTTGTCGTGACTTCAGGCCTCTTGCCGTTGGATTCAAGGAACACCATACCTTCTCTCTTGGTCGCAAGATCTGCAATATTCTTTGTTTCTTCAATCAGGCTTTTAAACCTGTTATTTGCTTCATCAAGACTTACTGCCAGCTGCCTGTCAGCAAAGACATCTGCGATCGCCTGATTAAAAGAACTTTGATCAATTTCGCTGATGCCCTGGGCCTTCAGATTCTTGGCAATGATCATACCCACACTGTAACTAGTTGTATCCATTTGTGCATTTAAGTGAACTGTAATAAATAATATGACTAAACTAAGGACGCTTTTCATCTTAATTAATTTGATAATTCTGAATAATACTTATAAAATAAAGGTATTGTTTCTATGCCTTTGTAATAGTTAAAAATTCCATAATGCTCATTTGGTGAGTGGATGGAATCTGAATCAAGACCAAATCCCATTAATACAGACTTCACACCAAATACCTCTTCAAACATCGCAACAATTGGAATACTTCCCCCACTTCTCAAAGGAATAGGTGTCTTGCCAAATGTAGCTTCCATCGCTTTATGAGCTGCTTTATATTCCACTGTATCTGTAGGTGTTACTGCTGGAAAGCCTCCATGATGCGGACGTACTTCTACCCTGACCCCACTGGGTGCTATAGATTTGAAGTGATTGGAAAATAATTCTGTGATTTCATCCGGATGCTGATCAGGAACAAGTCTCATACTGATCTTCGCAAAAGCTTTTGAAGGTAGTACGGTTTTGGCGCCTTCTCCGATATATCCACCCCAGATTCCGTTAACATCCATTGTTGGTCTGGTCGATGTCCTCTCGAGTGTTGTATATCCTTCTTCTCCCATAATATCATCTATATCCAAATCCTTTTTATAGGCTTCAAGATTAAACGGTGCTTTATTCATTTCTGCTCTTTCTTCATCCGAAAGGTCAATCACCTTATCATAGAATCCCGGAATGGTAATTCTGCCTTTATCGTCCATCATGGAAGCAATCATCTTGCTTAACACATTGATCGGATTAGCAACCGCACCACCATATACACCTGAATGAAGGTCTTTATTCGCCCCTGTAACTTCAACTTCCACATAGGACAAACCCCTCAAGCCCACAGTAATACTTGGAATATCGTTGGCAATAATTGATGTATCAGATAGAAGTACTACATCAGACTTCAGTAATTCAACATTTTCACGACAGAATTTTTCCAGGTTATCTGATCCGACTTCTTCTTCTCCTTCAATCATAAATTTAATATTACAATTAAGGGCATTATTCCTGTTCATAGCTTCAAAAGCCTTGACGTGCATATATAATTGGCCTTTATCATCACATGAACCCCTGGCAAAGATCGCACCTTGCGGATGCAGCCTTGTTTCCTTGATTACAGGTTCGAAAGGGCCACTCTCCCATAAATCCAATGGATCAGGTGGCTGGACATCATAGTGTCCATAGACCAGAACTGTTGGCAATGAAGGATCAATCAGTTTTTCCCCGTAAACAATCGGATGGCCTGCGGTATCCACAACCCTGGTATTATCCAATCCTGCATTTTCCATCTTGGCTTTCAGCCATTCTGCAGCTTTTCTAACATCTCCAGCATAGGCAGGATCTGCACTGACTGAAGGAATTCTTAAAAAGTCCATTAATTCTTCGAGAAAACGGTCTTTATTTTCGTTGATATATTCGTGTATAGCTGTCATTTATTTAATTTGAATTGCAAATGTAATGGTCTTATGTATAAGTCAACAGTCTATAGTGAAATTTGATCGTTCTTTTTATCGTTTATTTGAAACAAATGAATGAATTAACTCTATGATCTACCTCTTTTTCATTAGTACCTGTTTTTCTGTGTTGTTTTTCCTCCTGTTGATGGCAAAAAAAGATAAAAGGACAGATCATTTTTTTCTAGCTCTTATTTTTCTGTTTATTTCGATTAATAGTTTATACATCAGTTTTTTCTACACTTCGGAAGAACTGTTCTATACCCCACTATTCTCTGAATTCAATTATGCTATTCCATTGTTATATGGACCTTTGCTATGGTTCTATGCAAAATCGATTACAAATAAAGATTACAAACTACGATTACGACAAAGCTGGCACTTTCTTCCTTTTGTTGTTTTTCTATTCATACTGGTACTTCCATTATGGACCGATTACACATTACTGGATAGTAAACACCTTGGATACCCCTTAATCAAACTGGTCATAACACCGGCGTATCTCATAAGTGTGTTGATGATCCTAAGAAACTACAGGTTAAAGTTGAAGACTTTGCTCAGCTACGAATACAGGATGAATCATATGTGGCTGAGCTGGGTGACAGCAGGCGCAATTATACTTTGGGCCATTGCTTCTGCCGGTTTTGTATATAACGAAATGAATGAAGTCCACAAGACCTTGCTTTATGACTTTTATGTGTTGTCTTTCCTAGGTGTATTCCTTTTTGCACTGGCTTTTGTTGCATTCAACAAAACGGACATCATGTACAATCTGAATTTTGAAAAGCTGCCTGAAGACCTTACTGAAGAAAATAATGAATCAGATAGAACGCGTCCCGAAGAATATGGAAACAATAAACAATACGAGGCTATCATTGTGCAGTTGAATGATTTTATCAAAAAAGAAAAGCCATACCTTGATCCCTTGCTCAGTATATCCAGTCTGGCTGAAAAAAGTGGTATTCCTCAATACAAAATATCCGTTGTGCTCAATAAAGTCCTGAAGCAGCGGTTTTACGACTATATCAATTCTTACAGGGTTGAACTTGTCAAGGAGAGGCTAAAAAAAGGTGATACAACAGTTCAGCATACTTGGGATTGCCCTTGACAGTGGCTTTAACTCCAAGGCATCATTTAACCGGGTATTTAAAAAGAAAGCAGGTATGACGCCTTCACAATACCTCAAGTCTTTAAAGGGTGATTCTAATTAGGAGTAATAGAATAAAAGTTTTCCAGTTTCATTCTCAATTCAGAAAAAGTCACATTGTGAAAGAGCTTTCCTTCAAAAGCATATGATATGGATCCGTTTTGTTCGGAAATTACTAGTGATAATCCATCTCCGGTTTCCGAGGCACCAAGGGCAGCTCTATGTCTTAGTCCCAACTCAGGAGGAAGAATATTCGATTCGGACAAAGGTAATATACAACTTGCCGCCCTGACCCTGTCTTCAAATACGACTACGGCTCCATCATGGAGTGGTGCATTCTTGTAAAAGATTGTTTCCAGTAATTTCCTTGACAACTTAGCATCGATCAGTGTACCTGACTTTAAAAGTGCAGGCCGTTCTGACTTACTAAAATAGATGAGCACCCCTGTATTGGTTTTACTTAATTGTTTGGCTGCCTGAATAATCTCATCTGCCATTGCCACGGATTGGGAACTATTATCCAATCCTGCCTGCTTGAAAAATTTATCCAGAAACCTGAATCTTCCCTTTAAGGTATTATCACCAATCATGAGCAGTACACGCCTTATTTCAGGCTGAAATATTACGATCAGGGCAATCATTCCAATACCTGCAATACTTCCCAGCATCAATGTCAGGATTCTCATCTTCAACTGAGTAACAATAGTAAGCAACAAGAGAAAAAGAACGATTCCAATAAATATATTGACTGCAACAGTTCCTTTAACATACTTATAGATGAAGTATACCAGGTAAAGGGCTATTAAAAAGTCAAGGATGTCAAGTATCCTGATATCCAATCCGCCTATTTCAAATAATACTGCGATATGATTTTATTTTAATATGGATAACAATTCAAACTTACATTGATTTAATCAATTATCCTTCAATATATTTTACGGGGCTATTGGTATTATAAAAGAAAAAAGACCAGCGATCTGCTTCCTCTTCAATAATCTTTGAAGTTGGCTTGCCTGCGCCATGCCCTGCATCTGTTTCTATTCGCAGAATAACAGGATTATCACCTTCATGACATTCCTGGAGCCGTGCACCAAACTTAAAAGAATGCGCAGGTACGACCCTGTCATCATGATCTGCAGTCGTAATCATTGTTGCCGGATAGCTGACACCTTCTTCAAGGTTATGCAATGGAGAATAACTCAACAGGTTTTCGAAATGTTCTTCATCATCTGCAGACCCATATTCAGGTATCCAACCCCAGCCTACTGTAAATTTATGATACCTCAGCATGTCCATCACACCGACTGCAGGAAAAGCAGCGGCAAACAGATCAGGCCTTTGTGTCATGCATGCTCCGACCAGTAACCCACCATTCGATCCTCCTGCAATAGCCAGCTTGTCTTTCGAGGTATAATTCATTTTAATGAGGTATTCAGCAGCAGCTATAAAGTCATCGAATACATTTTGCTTGTTATGAAGCATACCTGCCTGATGCCATTCTTCACCAAATTCGCCTCCTCCACGAAGATTTGGAAGAGCAAACACACCTCCGTTTTCAAGAAGTATAAGCCTGGAAGTACTGAAATACGGGGATAGATTGACATTAAACCCACCATAACCATATAGATAGGTCGGGTTCTTTCCATTCAGCTGAAGGTCCTTCCTATGGACAATAAACATGGGGATTTTAGTGCCGTCCTTGCTAGTATAGCTGACTTGCTTTTCAACATAATCATCGGGATTATATTTTAATTCGGATTCGAAAAAAGGCTCTGATTCCAGGGATGCCACATCAAATTTGTATATCGTATTAGGTACAATAAAGGAAGTATAGGAATAGAAAAAGTGATCATCATCTTCCCTGCCCCCGAATCCATTTGCGGTTCCGACGCCCGGTAGTTCAACTCTTTTCTTTTTACTGCCATCATAATTAAACCTGTATACTCTTGTCCTTGCTTTTCTCAGGTAACTTGCCCAAAGCTTACCACCACCAGGAGAAACACTTTCCAAAAGATTTTCAGATTCAGGAATCACTTCAACCCAGTTTTCCTTTCCGGGTTTATTAAGATCAATGTTTACAAGACGATACTTTGGTGCATCGATGTCTGTCATTACAAGAAAATGATCATCAAGGTTATGAACAACTGAACTTTTGTTTTTGAAACCTGTGAAAAGCGGCTTGAATCCTTCATCTTCCCTGGAGAGATCCATATAATGCGTTTCATAACCATCTGTTCCCGTGGATGCATATAATACCAGGTATTTCCTGTCTTCAGTTATGCTCGTAAAATGATACATTTTGGGTTCATCCGGATTGGAATACACAAGTTTATCCTTTGACTGATCCGTTCCTAATTTATGATAGTATACACTGTGACCTGCATTGGCCGCTGAATATTCAGTACCCTCGGTTGGTGCAGGATACCTGCTATAATAAAACCCGTCACCTTTCCACTCAGCACCGGAAAATTTCACCCATTCCAGGACATCAGGAAGTTGCTTTTTGGACTCTATTTCCATCACATAAATTTTCTGCCAGTCTGATCCGGCATCCTGTCTTGAATATGCTACGTATTTGTTGTCTTTAGAAAAACCGAGGATATTAATTGAAGCAGTTCCCTCTGCAGATAATTTGTTCGGATCAATAAAAACTTCGGGTTCTCCCTCCAGGCCTTTTTGACAGTATAAAACAGCCTGGTTCTGAAGACCATCGTTTTTATAGAAAAAATAATAATCGCCAGCTTTTGAAGGGGAGCTCAATTTTACGTAATTAAACAATTCTTCGTAACGATCTTCAATCTGCTGTCTGTATGGAATTTTTTCAAGGTAGTCGAAGGTGACCTTGTTTTGCTCTTTGACCCATTGCTTTACATTTTCAGCAGTATCTATCTCCAGCCATCGGTATGGATCTGTGATCTCTGTGCCGTGGTAACTGTCAACAACTGTTGCATCTTTTTTTGTTTCAGGGTAAACTAAATCCATTTTTTGGTCACTCATTTTTTCATTGGAACTGCACGAAGCAATCAGGATTGAAAGGATTGAAAAGAAAAATATTTTTGACATATCCATATTTAAGATTAAATTTTAAGGAAAGCAGAATAATAGGAAGCTCAATTTTTTAATTATATACTTGCAATATATTTTGATAAAGATACATATTGAGCTTTTTTAGATGAAATTATTCTATTTATATATCTTTTGTTCTCTCCCGCTATTAAGTATCTCTCAGAATGGAATCATTCGCTTTGAAGCCGGAAGTCACCAGATAGAACAAGATGCCAATCAATATGTAGATTGCAAATACAAAACAAACGCAATATCGAAAGGCACACATGTCGTTGAGTTTGAATCAAAGCCTCTCTTTGTTTATACCCATCCACAGGTAAGAAAATTATTGAAAGGAGATCACCTTATGGAAACTGAAGCACATATTTATAAAGCCGGTGATAATATTTTCCTGGTCCTGGATATAATCATAAATTCAGAAAATGCAAGAATGACATACGGAGATCTTGACCAGGGTGCACGGTTGAAAATAGGGTTTGTGAACAGCCAGAATCTATACCTTGAAAATATAGAAAGAGATCGTGGACTTGTCGACAGGAACCGGAAAACAACCAGTTACCAGGGCGTATTCAGGATTTCAAAAAGCAAATTCAAGGATCTTCGAAAAAGCAATATTCTGACCATGGGACTGTTTTGGGAAGAAGGATACGAGGAGTATGAAATCATTAATGTAGATCTTATTAAAAATCAACTGAATTGTTTGAATTAATATGTTAGGATTAAAATTACCAACCGATCCACGCTGGGTCAATCTTGCAGAAAAAAGTCTTGAAGAAAT
>JAHHJO010000442.1:0-3314 GCA_018680275.1 Bacteroidia bacterium | reverse complement strand
GTGAATACGCCAAGGCGATCAAACTGCATCTCTTTTACATAATCACATAAGACCTTGAAATCTTCTTCAGTTTCACCAGGAAAACCGACAAGCATAGTGGTTCGAAGAGCGATACCTGGATTGATCTCTTTGATTTTCCTGATAAGATCTTTTTGCTCTTGTCGTGTGATTTGCCTTTTCATAGACTTGAGGACGGGATCCGAAGCATGTTGCAAGGGAATATCAAGGTAGTTGCAAATTTTGTCATTCACTGCCATTTCTTCGATGACTTCAAGAGGAAATTTTGACGGGTAGGCATAATGCAGCCTGATCCAGTCAATGCCATCAACTTCTGACAAAGCCTTGAGCAAATCTCTTAATGCGCGTCTTTTATAAATGTCAAGGCCATAGTAAGTCAGTTCCTGTGCAATCAGGATGAGTTCCTTCACACCATCCTTTGCCAGGTTTCGGGCTTCCTTTACCAGTTGCTCAATACTTTTTGAAATATGCTTACCTCTCATCAGCGGGATGGCGCAAAATGAGCATGTCCTGTTGCAGCCTTCAGATATTTTCAGGTAGGCATAATGTCTGGGTGTACTGGTCCATCGCTCCCCTATCAACTCGTGTTTGTAATCTGCATTCAGTTTGTTAAGCAGCGCTGGTAATTCGAGTGTACCGAAATAGGCATCGACTTCCGGAATTTCCTTTTCGAGATCTGATTTATACCTTTCTGAAAGACATCCGGTCACATATAGTTTTTCAATTTGACCCTCTTTTTTCAAAGAAGCCCCTTCCAGGATCGTATCTATTGATTCCTGCTTGGCTTTATCAATAAAACCACAGGTATTGATGATCAATATATTGGCATCTTCGGAATGATTGTCATGTTCCACTTCATATGCATTGGCCTGAAGTTGGGTGACCAGGTTTTCCGAATCCACCAAGTTCTTAGAACAACCAAGAGTAATGACACTGACCTTATTTTCTTTTGCCTTTGTTTTCATGCGTGCGCAAAGATAAACCTAATTCATATGATAATGTTATCCCTAATGATTCGTTATTTTACAATACAATAATAACTGATGAGAATTGTAATAATCCTGGTAATCATTTTCTTTTCTTCTGACGCTTATTCACAGATCGGAGTTTCTGCAAAATACCTGAATAGCAATACCAGGGGATGGAATGACTTTATAGAAAATAGTTCAGAAGGTGAAACTTTCATGCAGAACGGGATGGAATTTGGTCTCAATTATTGGTTTAGGTTAAAGAACCAACGTATAGAATTTCTTCCGGAAGTGATCTACAGTAAAAGGTCACAGGAAGAATTTCTTCCACAGCTCGACATAAATGAATCTGCCAGGATGACGACAATCGGAATCAATACCAATGTGCAGATCTATCCACTTGATTTTTATAATGACTGCAATTGTCCCACTTTTTCAAAAGACGGCAATGTCATTACCAAGGGATTTTACTGGTTGATAAGTCCCGGCATAGCACAGGTCAGCAAAGAATTAATGTATTTGAACTCCGATATTAGCGGAGGCGAAATTGAAACCCTTGAGTCTTCAAGCAGGATTATAACGCATATCGGCATCGGCGCAGGTCTTGATATCGGAATTGCTGATTTATTTACAATTTCTCCTTTTGCAGTATATGACCTGTCCTTTGGTCATCAATGGAATGAACTTGCAGAGCCACTGGCAAGCACAGGGACCAATGAATTAGATACAAATATATCAAGTCTGAATTTCGGTCTCAGGCTCATGTTCAGACCTGATTATGTGAAGCAAAACAGGGGTTTCAGGAGGTAGGCTTTCTATTTTGGTTTATCAACCTGCTGTATCTTTATTTAGCCACTTCTTCAAAGTATTGAGCCAGAGTTTTGGTAGGTAGTAGGAGTTTATCTTTCTTTTATGCCTTTGTGTAGATGCTTCGCTGGAGAAAGGCGTCAAATTATTGATGTCTGGAAGTAATTTATCCGCCTTCGCTGAAGCTTCGGCGGATGGGAAGTGACTGATTAAACTCAGGTCGGAGAATGATATAGATTGTTTTTCATTCAATGTGATTTTACTTTCTTTATACCAATCTTAAGTTAATAACATTCATGTCATCAAATTCAAATCAGTCCCTGCCGCTTAATTTCGGTTCTGCGATCAAAATTTTAGGCCTTTCCCTGTTTAGTGCCGTCCTTATTCAAAACCTGTATGATTGGACCTCATTTGGTGGTTCCATGATATGGCTCTTTTACCTGGGAATGCTCTTACTGGCCTTAATCAGCCTTTACTTCCTTTTAAGACCTCTCAATGAGATAATCCATACACCATATTTTGCGATCACCTCTTTACTCACAGTTGCACTAGCTACAGCTTTTGGGACAGTGGTCAGCCAGGTCCATACACCGGCTGAATTTGCAGAAAGGTATGGCAGTATGAGCAAATTTCTTTCATTCATGCAAATGGATGACCTGTTTCATTCCTGGTGGTATGTACTATTGTTTGTGCTGATGACAATTAGTCTTGTAAAGATCAGCTATTACAGGAGACCTGGTATTAAAAACCTTGGATTTCATCTTGCCCACCTGGGACCAGTCGTTATCCTCTTAGGTTTCTGGCTGGACTTTTATAGTGGGTTCAGGGGATTAATCCAGTTACAGAAAGGAATAGAAACAGATCATGTATGGGTATATAAGCCTAACACAAATAAAGTTAAGGACAGCCTAAAGCTTGATTTCAATGTTCGGCTCGACAATTTTTCAATGGAAAAATTTTCACCGGATTACAGGATACAGATTTGGGAAAATGACAGGATAGAAAGAGAAGTCAGAACACCTGATGGTAATGTGACGAAAAGGATGGACGCCAAGGCATTGGCTTCGATCGAACCTGTGGTCAATAAAACCAGCAGGATATATAATTCTGATATCAGTTTTACGATCAAGGAGTTCTACCCTAACTTTTACCTGGAATACAGTTACCCGGAGAATACTGATACGCTTGATCCCAAAGCACCAGGCATTTTATTCGAATTGTCAAACCCACATGGGCAGGACCTCGTACATCTGCAATCTTATGTCATGGGTAGAGATCGTATAAGTGACCCTATTCTGAGTGTTGGGTTCGAGTTTTACTGGACATTCCCGGAGGATATACAATCCAAATTGAACAATCCCGGACTTGATCCGGAATGGTACAGCAAAACCAGGATCCTGTTTGAAGGAGCTTCCAATAAAATTGTAGAATTGTTCAAAGGAAATACCACAGAAAGAGAAGCTTTAGCCGGAAATGATTTTCAAATTCCAGGTAAAAGCAAGAGTGGATACAAGGTCATCC
>JAHHJO010000083.1:0-3389 GCA_018680275.1 Bacteroidia bacterium | reverse complement strand
CTATCGAAAAATTGAGTTTAATATAAAATTTTAACCACTGGTCAAGGAGCAGTACAATCAGAATCAGTCCAATAAGTATCCTTGTATTCTTCAATAATTTGTGGTTTGAGTTTTAAATTCCGGGTTTAAGTCTTTAGTGCTTACCTGGAACGTCTTTGCTTTGCCTGAATACTTAATGTAGCGTGAGGAACGGCTTTGAGTCTTGCCTTGGATATCAATTCACCGGTATCCCTGCAGATACCATATACCTTATTTTGAATCCTGATTCTTGCATTCTCCAAATGGCGGATAAGCTTTCTTTGTCTTGCAGCCAGTGACTGAAGTCTTTCACTTTCAAGGGTTCCGTTGCCATCATCCAAACCTTTAATTTTGGTTTCTTCACGTTCGGCAAGTTCCTGTATCTGGTTCAGATAATAGTTGAGCTCTTCATTGGCCTTTTCAAGTTTAGCAATTATAATCTTGTCAAACATTTGAAGTTCCTTGTCGCTGTATCGAGTCTTTTTAGGCATAGGATTAGAAATTTTAGGCTTTACTATGATATTCTCAGATGTTTTCTAAAGGCGCAAAGATAATGGTATTTCGATTTTTTCGAGGTTTAAGTAATTTTCCAAACAAAAAAAATTGAAAAAAGGTCCCGATGCCGATGATTTTTTTTCATTGCATCTGACCCGAGACAAAAACCAGTGAAAGAGGAATGAAATTATTTAATGCATGTAAATAAATACTTGACCATATATTATTTCGAATTCTTACATATCCTAATAGTAGAGCCAAAATAAATTGGGGAATCACCAGCAATGGCCCCAGGAACCATTGTTCTGAACTTAATTCGAAATTATAGACGTGCAGAAATGCAAATATCACGACCGAATAATAAAAAACCCATGGAAAATATCGTTGAAAGGTACTTTGAAGCTTATCTCTAAAGAAATAATCTGTAATTGATGTACAAAGGAGCAGGCATAAAAACCATATTGGCACAGTATAGTATAAATTCAGGGATAGATTCAGGAAGTCATAGAACAGGCATGATAGTGAAATAAGGATAAATAACAGACTTAATGAGGCATTTTTTAAAGGATATCTGAATACAATTTCTTCAAAAAAAGGGGCTATCAAAACAGCGGTAAGCATCATAACCAAAGGGTGCGATTGCTTCATTAATTCATCCATCTTATGATTCAAATCTTCGACACCTATCAATGTCATAATTGGACCATACAGGAATATTATCCCTGCAAACACAAGGAAAAACAATTGGGTAATCCTTCCTATTGACTCTTTACTGTGATGATGATATCCAGGATCAGGATGATTCAGGAAATCAAAAAATTGAAATAATGACTTTTGAAACGACAAGATTGCAGTCTTTCATGCAATCTAGCTTAAATCGTTTTTGTGAACTAATTTTTTTATCATATTATCATATTTTATATATCAATATTTTAGACCTTTGAGGAATGCATGAAATAGAGCTTAATAAGTTATCCTACCTTGATAAATTAAATGATGTTCAACGCGATGCCGTAACCACACTGGATGGGCCGGTCATGGTCATTGCAGGTCCCGGTTCAGGAAAAACACGGGTCTTGACATATCGTATAGCTCATTTGCTCAACTCTGGAATAGCTCCATGGCAGATTCTCGCCCTTACTTTTACAAATAAGGCAGCCCGGGAAATGAAGGAGCGAATTGAAACAGTTGCCGGCGGGGATGCATACAAAGTCTGGGCAGGTACTTTTCATTCATTATTTGCAAGGATACTGAGAGTTGAAGCCCACCGGCTTGGATTTCCGAATGACTTCAGCATTTATGACACTGACGATACCAAAAGTGTACTCAGGGAAATTATCAAGTCCATGGGACTTGATACAAAGACCTATAATCTCGGAGCCATCAGATCACGTATATCAGGTGCCAAGAGTAATCTTATCACACCAAAAATGTATGTTGCCAATGCGGAATTGATGGAATATGACAAGATGAATCGTCGTCCGATGACTTACCAGATCTACGAAAAGTATGTCAGGAAGTGTCAAAGATCCGGGGCCATGGATTTCGATGATTTATTGTTGCAAATGTTCAAACTTCTATACCAGAACCCTGATAATATCAGGGAAAAATACCAACAACAATTCAGATATATCCTGGTAGATGAGTTCCAGGACACCAACTTTCTGCAATATGAAATTCTCAAGCTTTTTGCTTTATACAAAGGAAGCCCCGAGAACATATGCATAGTCGGTGATGATGCCCAGAGTATATATTCTTTCAGAGGTGCTACTATCGAAAACATTCTTCAGTTTGAACATGATTTCCCGGATGTAAAGACATTCAAACTTGAGCAAAACTACCGTTCAACAAGTTTTATTGTAGAAGCTGCCAACGAGGTCATTAACAATAATAAAAAACAGATCCAGAAAAAAATCTGGACAGACAGGATAGAAGGAAATAAGATTAAGATGATCAAGGCGATGACCGACAATGAAGAAGGGAAGCAGATCGCCGATAGTATTGTCGAACAAAAAAACAGATTTAATCTAAGCAACAGCCAAATCGCCATCCTTTACCGGACGAATGCCCAATCCAGGGTATTTGAAGAACAACTCAGACGACAGAATATAGCCTACAGGATTTATGGAGGCCTTTCATTCTACCAAAGAAAGGAGATCAAAGACATTATAGCCTATATGCGTTTATCAATCAATACAAAAGATGACGAAGCACTGAAAAGGGTTATAAACTATCCAAAAAGAGGGATCGGTCAATCCACTGTAAACAATCTGATCGCACTAGCCAATGACAATGAACTATCCATGTGGGAATGCCTCAATTCGATTGAACTTAGTGCAAGGGCAAAAAAATCTGTTGGGAAATTCGTAGAAATTGTCAGGGCTTGTCAGAAAAAGGCTGCAACATCAACAGCGTATGAAGCAGCTGTATTTATCACAAAAAAGTCAGGCATTACGGATTTAATGAAAGCCGAAAACAGTATCGAGGCACAAGGACGCCTGGATAATATAAATGCCTTACTTGATGGTATTCAGGAATTTACTGAAGATGATGTGCTGGATGAAGGAGAAGACATCAATAAGCAGGAAAGATCACTTGCGCATTTCCTGCAGACAATTTCCCTGATGACAGACCAGGATGAAAAGTCCGATAATCCTGACACGGTCACTTTATTATCCGTGCATGCAGCCAAAGGCCTTGAATTCAAATCGGTTTTCGTTGTCGGACTGGAAGAAAATCTTTTTCCTTCTTATATGTCTTTGTCTGCACCTGATCAACTTGATGAGGAACGCCGATTATTTTATGTCGCTATCACACGTGCAGAAGAATACCTGACACTGAGTTTTGCAAACAGTCGTTATCAATACGGGCAAATG
>JAHHJO010000512.1:0-4790 GCA_018680275.1 Bacteroidia bacterium | reverse complement strand
ATTTTGACTGGTTGTTTTCACCGGCGGCATCTTTGGTCTATACACCATCTCCTAACAATTTTTTCAGAGTCTCATTTTCATCGGCTATCAGGAATCCGACGCTGGCCGACCAGTATTTATTCCTTGATGTGGGAAGGGCTACACTTGCAGGAAACCTGAATGGTGCAACAGACTTGATTACTGTAGAATCTCTTGTTGACTTCTTTAATACACAGCAAAGAGATACACTGGTATATTTTGATATTGCACCTATTAAGCCAGAGGAAGTGAAAACTCTGGAGTTGGGATTCAGAACAACGATTGCAGGAAAGGTATATGTAGATGCCGGATACTACTATAGTTTCTATAATAATTTCATAGGATATAAAATAGGTGTAGATGCTGAATTTGATGACCTCGGTTTTCCAATAGGACCTGTTGAAGCATTTCGTTATTCGGCCAATTCAGATCAGGATGTTACCACACAGGGATTTTCAATTGGCTTCAATTATTATGTTGCTGAAAACTACTATATAAACGGTAATTATTCCTGGAACAAACTGAATACTGAGGTAGATGATGACATAATACCCGCATTTAATACACCAGAGCATAAATACAATCTCGGCCTGTCAGGTAGGAAAATCCGGGTTGGTGGTATCAGGAATATTGGTTTCAGTATTAATTATAAATGGATTGAGGGTTTCATTTTTGAGGGATCGCCTCAATTCACTGGATTTGTGCCATCATATGATTTGCTTGATGCTCAAATAAATTTCGGGATCCCAAAAATTAATTCTACGATTAAATTTGGTGCTTCAAATGTTCTCGATTCAAAGAATTTTCAGACATTTGGAGGACCGCGAATCGGAAGATTGGCTTATGTCAGTCTAACCTATGAACCTTCCAGAAGATAAGTATGAATATTGCTATTGTAAAACTATAAAAAACATTATATGAAAAGTTTATACACCTTAATTGTTCTGTTTTCACTTACTGTGATGTCGAGTAGCAGTTTTGCCCAGGAAAGATACCTGGATGAAGTGTTCACCGACGTTACTGTAACAGAAAATGTGATTTACTCGGCCAATGCAACGGTATTGCTTGTACCTGTTTTTGGTCAGGCTATTCAAATTCCCATTTTGATGGATGTTTATGAGCCAACCGGGGACACTGAAGCGGAAAGACCATTGGTATTGGTCTTTCACACAGGAAACTTCCTTCCAAATGTAACAAACGGACAGATCAGTGGTACAAAACAAGACTCTTCAGTTGTAGAATTTTGTACAAGATTTGCGAAAATGGGTTATGTCGCTGCTGCTGTTGATTACAGAACCGGATGGAATCCACTGGCTGCAACTCAGCCTGAAAGAGCGCTTGGTTTGATCCAGGCAGCTTACAGAGGCATGCAGGATGCGAGGACTGCCGTCAGATTTTTTAGGAATGATGCACAAACTACCAATGCATTCGGGATTGACCCTAATTCAGTGACAGCATTTGGATTGGGCACTGGCGGATATCTGACTTTAGTCATGGGTTGCCTGGATGATTATTTTAAAATCGTACAAACTGAATCTCCGGCTGGAAAGTTTTTACTTGACCTCGATGGGGATATGGTACCAGAAACACCAATGGTTGTACCAGTATATCATGGCGATATAAATGGTGAAACAACAAGTGTAACTCCTGACGGTGCCTTTGGTCTACCAGCAGGTGATACAACAACTTATGCACATTACCCAGGTATAAGCTCTGATATTAATCTTGTGGTAAATGTAGGTGGTGCATTAGGTGATATTGGATGGTTAGATGCAATGTCAACTCCGGTTGTAAGCGTTCAATCCCCATTTGATATTTTTGCTCCTTATGATGATGCTACAGTTATAGTTCCTACAACTGGAGATCCTGTTGTCAGGGCACAGGGAAGTCTTGCTGTTGCCAGACGAATTGATTCTTTGGGTAATAACAGTGCTTTGTATAATGCTACTTTTTCCGATTCTTCTACAGATCTGGCAATTGCAAATTCTGCTACAGCTGGTCATGAATATTATCCTGGTCTATTTCCATTCATTAAACCATCTAATTCTCTAGGTATTGATGAAGGCGTCGTGCTTAACTGGTGGGATCCTGATTCACCATCTCCTGCAGATGGTCAGGGTATGGGAGTGCCTTGGAATCAATTACCTCACCCTTCTGGTGGAACTTTTCATGAACAAGGATTAGTATTAAATGAAGGGATGTCGGCAGAAAAATCAAGAGCGAATATTGACGATATTATGACTTTTGTTGCTCCGAGAGCCTGTGTGATATTGGAATTGCCATGTGCAGCTAATTTTATCAGCTCCACAGAGGAATTACTGACAGAGCAGGTTGAAGTAAAAGTCTCGCCGAACCCAACTTCTTCTTTGATCCAGGTTGATGCTATAGATGAAACAATCGAAAGAATCGAGATTGTAAGCATTGATGGCAGACTGGTACAAGTAAGAAATAATATCAATGACAGGTTCGCATCGATGAATATATCATCTTTCGAATCTGGAAACTATGTGTTGAAGATTTATTTTGAAGACGGCTTGGTTACCAAACAGATTATTAAAGAATAATAGAATTTCTCTCTATAAATAAACAAGGGCTGGATTTTACATTCAGCCCTTTTTCTTTGCATGAATCTTTGTGTTTATAAGAAGAATCTTACAGTACTCTCAGTCAATGAAACGATAAACGCAAGAATTAATGCCCACCAAAAGTTCTTTACTTCAAAATCTTTGATAAACCAATCTGCAATGAGGATAAGTATTGCATCCAGTAGTAAAGTGAACAAGCCAAGTGTTAAAATACCCAAAGAAATAATTTTCAAAAAACTTCCAACTGTGACGCTAAGTATGGCTACAATGACTGCAATGAATATAGAAACGATAAAATTATGTTCCTTTACGCCATTCAGGAGTTTGGCACCGATAAAAAATCCAAGTGCACTTGCTAAGATGTTTAAGATCATTTTGTTTCAGTTTTATATAAACACGAACAACAAAAGGTATATAATAATTCGTTAGAAATATCTTATTCTATAAATCACTGATTTTTTTCGATTAAAATTATCTTTGACAATACTTCTAATTGATCAATTTTGAGATATTTTTTTCTTCTATCGGCTTTTTTATCGATTTCAGTATCGCAGATTTTTTCCCAGGAAGAAAAGATTTATCATTGGCATCCTGAAAAAGATGCAATCATCATGATCTCATCAGGCATGTTATGGGGTGGAAGTGAATATCTTAAATCTGTTGCAGATAAAGCGACTCCTGAAGACATCATGAGCTTGAACAGGATGGATTTATGGTCTATTGACAGGGGTGCTACAGATAATATTTCTCTTGCTTCTGCGAATATAAGTGATGCATTATTGTATGGTTCACTTACCTTGCCGGCTTTGCATTTATTGGCACCGAAAGGCAGAGAACATACAGGCGTCATCCTGGCTATGACCCTTGAGTCATTTCTCATTAACGATGGTATCACCAGTTTTCTAAAAGCAACAACCAAAAGGTTCAGGCCATTTACCTATAACCCTGAGGTTGAATTGGAGGAAAAACTAGGAACCGGGGCAAGGTATTCATTTGCTTCCGGACATACATCAAATGCTGCTGTTTTCAGTTTCCTTACAGCAAAAATATTCAGTGATCTCTATCCGGATTCAAAGCTAAAACCATTTGTTTGGATTGCTGCGGCAAGTATTCCTGCTATGACAGGATATTTGCGAGTCAGGGCAGGTCGACATTTTCCAACAGATACAATTGCCGGATACTTGATTGGTGCATCTGTCGGTTACCTTATTCCACATTTGCATAAGATATCTACCCACGATCATGCCTTCAGACTTGGTGTTAACCAATTTGGAGTACAGCTTGTTTATCAGCATACCATTAATTAGGTATCTTGCAATATGACCAGATTAAACAGACAAATACGATTGGCATCCAGGCCAAAGGGTTTACCAGCATCAGATACCTGGAAGTTGCATACGGAAGAGATCAGCACTTTAAATGAGGGAGAATTTCTTGTCCGGCAGGATTTTGTGTCCCTTGATCCTGCTATGAGAGGCTGGATCAATGATGTTAGGTCCTACATTCCACCGGTTGGAATTGACGAAGTAATGAGAGCAGGTAGTGCGGGACAGGTCATTGAATCAAAGCATTCCATATTCAGAAAGGGCGATTACGTATCCGGGCCGGGTGGTGTCCAGGAATATGTCATCACGAATGGAAAATCCTGGTACAAAGTCGATCCGTCAGTTGCACCGTTATCCTACTTTTTAGGTCCTCTTGGCATGCCTGGCATGACAGCCTATTTCGGGATTTTACGAAAAGGAAAGATCGAGTCAGGTGAAACAGTACTGGTCTCGGCAGCTGCCGGAGCCGTAGGCAGTATAGTGGGGCAAATTGCCAAACTTAAAGGATGCCGGGTGGTAGGAATTGCAGGTGGTCCGATGAAATGCCAATATGTAAAGGAAGAACTGGGATTTGATGCAGTGATCGATTACAAAGCAGGTGATCTGAAAGAAGCTATGAAGTCCACGTGTCCAAACGGAATAGATGTTTATTTTGATAATGTTGGTGGTCAAATACTCGACACAGCCCTGGTATTCATTAATCGAAATGCAAGGGTAGTTATTTGTGGTGCGATTTCTCAATATAACAATACAGGTAAAGTTGAAGGACCTTCCAACTATTTGTCATTATTGGTGAACAGGGCCAGTATGGAAGGTATGGTTGTATTTGATTGGAAAGATGAATACATGGAGGCGATGATAC
>JAHHJO010000562.1:0-6448 GCA_018680275.1 Bacteroidia bacterium | reverse complement strand
TACCTGCATTTCAGGAATTTGGAAAGTTATAGCAAGCGAAAATTGTCATGGGTGGTTATTATAGGTGTGCTTGCTATCATTTTCACTTACCTGGGAATGGATTATTTACCGACAGCCGAAGACAGCTTGCATGTATATTCGGGTTGACATGATCCATATTTGACTGGTTTACAAACAGTTAAGCAACACTATTTTAAAAAATATTTTTTGATGATCCATGTCATATTTGACATTGATTATTATCAGTTTTTGGAGTTGTTTTCTGCTATAACTTTTGTCACAGAAATGTAAAACAAAGGTTTTATCGCTTATCTCACAAACAACTTACTATCATGAAAAATTTTCTGCTTTCAGTACTTAGCTTCATGATGTTTACCGTATGTTTTGTACAACTCAACGCACAGACATACGTCACTTCACAAGCATGTATGGCTTGCCACCCTGATCATTTTTCAGACTGGCAGGCATCTGGTCACCCCTACAAATTTACGATCACTCCGGGAGATTCGGAACCGACTTATCCTGCTGAAGCAGTTAACTTCCAGGATGAGTGGATCAGTAATCTTGGGGACGGTTCTCATACATGGAACGATGTGGCTGGTGTGATTGGAGGTTATGGATGGAAAACAAGGTTTGTAGGAACTGATGGACATATCATTGGTACTGCAGGAAGCTCGTTTGCTGATGCAGGTGGCGGACATAACCAGATTAATTTTTATGGCGGAGAAAACCATGGATGGGCTGATTATAATGCCGGTAATACCAAAATATATAATTACAGTTGTTTCAAATGCCACACAACAGGTGGTGATACTGAAGGAACCTGGTTGGCAGGCGTTGAAGGCTTGGGAACATTCAGTGAAGGTGGAATAGGCTGTGAAGCCTGTCATGGTCCAGGTAGTGATCATGTTGCTAACCCGACAAAAGATAATATCGACCTTGTATATGAACAAGTCCACCTGGATAACAGTCTTGGCGGACTATCAGTTGATGGTGTTGTTCAGATGCCGGATCCTGAAGGTAATGATGTTAACTTCATGTGCGGTACTTGCCATAACAGGAGTTATACCGACCCGATCAATGCAAGTGGTGGTTTTATAAGACACCATGAACAATGGGATGAATTCATTGCTACGAAACATGCAGAAGCAGGTTTCAGTTGTACTACTTGTCACGACCCTCATAAACGTGTCATATGGGATGGTGAAGGCATTAAGAGAACTTGCGAACAATGCCACCCGGATCACAGTGCGATGGTAAATCACTCGCCGGCAGCGACATGTGTCGATTGTCATATGCCGTATGCTGCTAAATCAGGTACCAAAATCGGTGAAAGTGGATATCGGGGCGATGTCAGATCTCACTTGATGACAATCATCCCAACTACAGAATCAATGTTTACTGAAGATGGATCTGCTGTCAAAGATGATGATGATCGATCTGCAGCACTTAGTCCGGCCTTTGCATGTCTTGGATGTCACAATGATGATCCAAATGATGACATTCCGGATCAAACGCTTGAACATGCCGCATTTGCAGCTGCCAATATGCACGCTGAAAAAACTTATGTGACTTCAGAGCTTTGTTCCAACTGTCATAAAGATCACTATGATGACTGGGCAGATTCAGGTCACCCATATAAATTCACTATAACTGATGGTGACATGGGTCCTACCTATCCTGATGAAGCCATCAACTTCCAGGATACATGGTTGGAAAATCTTGGTGATGGTTCTCATACATGGGAAGATATTGCCGGTGTCATTGGAGGATATGGGTGGAAAACAAGATTTGTTGGTACAGATGGTCATATTATAGGTACAGCCGGCAGTTCATTTGATGATGCAGGAGGCGGAAATAACCAGATCAATTTCTTCGGTGGAGAAAATCATGGTTGGGTGGATTACAATGCCGGTAATACCAAAATATACAACTATGGCTGTTTTAAATGTCATACAACTGGTGGAGATACACTTGGCACATGGTTACCTGGAGTTGAAGGTCTTGGAACATTCAGCGAAGGAGGAGTCGGGTGTGAATCATGTCACGGACCTGGTAACGAACACGTTATCAATCCTACCAAAGACAATATTGATATAGTATACGAGCAAGCACACCTTGACAACAGTCTTGGTGGATTATCCATTGACGGTGTCGTTCAGATGCCAGACCCGGAAGGAGATGATGTGAATTTCATGTGTGGTACATGCCACAACAGGAGTTACACTGATCCGATCAATTCCAGCGGAGGATTTATCAGGCACCATGAACAATGGGACGAATTCGTTGCAACTAAACATTCAGAAGTAGGTTTCAGTTGTACCACTTGTCACGACCCACACAAACGTGTAATATGGGATGGTGAAGGCATTAGCAGAACTTGTGAACAATGTCACCCAAATCATAGCGAGGTATTGAATCACTCTCCTGCTGCGACCTGTGTCGATTGTCATATGCCATTTGCAGCAAAATCAGGTACAACAAGAGGACAAAGTGGCTTTAAAGGTGATGTCAGATCTCACTTGATGGCGATCAATCCAAATACAGAATCCATGTTCACAGAAGATGGTTCTGCAGTGAAGGATGATGATGAGCGATCAGCTGCATTAAGTCCGGCATATGCCTGCCTTGGATGTCACAATGATGATCCTGATGATGATATTCCGGATCAAACACTTGAACACGCAGCCTTTGCCGCAGCAAATATGCACGTTGAAAAAACTTATGTGACATCAGAATTATGTTCTAATTGTCACAAAGACCATTACGATAACTGGAAAGATTCCGGTCACCCATACAAATTTACTATCACCGATGGTGACATGGGACCTACTTATCCTGATGAAGCCATCAACTTCCAGGATACATGGCTTGAAAACCTTGGAGATGGATCTCATACCTGGGAAGACATTGCTGGTGTGATTGGAGGTTATGGATGGAAAACAAGATTCGTTGGTACAGATGGTCATATCATTGGTACTGCAGGCAGCTCATTTGATGATGCCGGAGGAGGTAACAACCAGATCAATTTCTTCGGTGGAGAAAATCATGGCTGGGTAGATTACAACGCAGGAAATACCAAGATTTATAACTACAGTTGTTTCAAATGTCATACGACCGGTGGAGACACACTGGGTACATGGTTGCCAGGTGTTGAAGGTCTGGGTACCTTCAGTGAAGGTGGTATCGGATGTGAATCCTGCCACGGACCAGGTAATGAACACGTCATAAATCCTTCCAAGGACAATATAGATGTGGTGTATGAACAAGTGCATCTAGACAACAGTCTTGGCGGATTGTCAATTGACGGTGTCGTTCAGATGCCGGATCCTGAAGGAGATGATGTCAACTTTATGTGTGGTACTTGTCACAACAGGAGCTATACAGATCCAATCAATGCCAGTGGAGGTTTCGTAAGACACCACGAGCAGTGGGATGAATTCGTTGCTACACCGCATTTCGCAGGTGGTATGGATTGTTCTACTTGTCACGATCCACATAAACGCGTCATCTGGGATGGTGATGGAATAACACGGACTTGTGAACAATGCCACCCGGATCAGGCAGAAACATTGCAACACGCTCCGGGCGTCACATGTATTGACTGTCATATGCCTTATGCTGCTAAATCCGGAACTACAAGAGGATTAAGCGGATATGTAGGAGATGTCAGATCACATATCATGACGATTACACCTGATACTGCATCTATGTTCACTGCTGATGGTTCTGCGGTCAGGGATGATGAAATGCGTCCGGCTTCATTGAGTCCGGCATATTCATGCCTCGGTTGTCATAATAATGATCCGAATGACAATATACCTGATAAGACATTGGAAGATGCGGCAGCCAAGTCCATTGGAATTCACATGAAGACTTCAGTAGCTGACATACTTAAAGATCAGTTGAACCTGAGGGTATATCCTAACCCATTCGTGGACAGGATTACAATTGAATATACATTGAACAATACTGAGGATGTTAATATCAGCATCGTAGATGTGACCGGTAAGGTTGTGAGTACTATCAACAGCGGTCGTCAGACTTCAGGTACTCACCAGGTCTATTGGTCAGGTCTTGATAATGCGGGAGCAAAAGTTCAGTCCGGTGTTTACTTTGTAGACATCCAGCTTGATAATGCTTCAACAGTTCATAAGATCATTATGCTGAGATAAGAAGTTTATTGTAATGGTATTTTAAGCATAGGTCTTAAAAGAATCCCATTAACAGAATGAATTGAAGGACCCGGCCTCGGGTCCTTCTTTTTATTTATAACAACTATTTGATAAAGTATGATTCAAGAACTATGATACTTATTAATTTAATGCCATAAACACATAGGAATTATGAAATTATTAGGTATTGACGTAGGGGGATCAGGTATAAAAGGTACTATTGTTGATAGTAAAACTGGTGAATTACTAACAGAAAGACATCGCATTCCTACCCCATCACCTTCAACACCAGCTAATGTTGCAAAAACAATAAAAAATCTGGTAGAGCATTTCGATTATAATGGAGTCGTAGGGTGTGGCTTTCCTACCGTAATGGTCGAAGGTAGATCTTTGACCTTTGGAAATATTCACCCTGACTGGAAGGGAACAAATGTTCGAAAACTCCTTAAGAAAACCACTGGTCTTGATTTTGTCATCATGAATGATGCTGATATTGCAGGGTTTGCAGAATTGAAGTTTGGGGAAGCTAAAGGCAAAAAAGGGATGGTCGTTATCCTGACAATTGGTACTGGCATCGGTTCTGGTGTTTTTTATAACGGAGAACTTGTACCTAATATTGAAATGGGCAGGCTTCTTGGCCCGGATGAAAAACCATTTGAATACTGGACTGGTGACAAAGCCAGGAAAGACCAAAAACTGGAATGGCCGGAATGGGGAAAAAGATTCAATTATTTCCTGGAACATATTAAACGGACATTTACACCAGACCATTTTATTCTTGGTGGTGGAGCAAGTAATAAATTTGACCTTTACAAAGATCAAATCACAGTTGATATACCAATCTCACTCGCTAAATTCAGGAATAATGCCGGAATTGTAGGCGCCGCCATTGCTGCCAGGAAATATGTGAAATCGAAGAAATAGAGACAAGTGCCAGGATATTAAATGCATCAGGACGATCGGAACTCAGCCGGATTTATGCTTTCACAATAGGATAATTATGATTTGTTTTAACTTAAAGGCATAAAACATTTTGCCATAACAATGGACAGTCATAACGAAGATTCAATAAGCCTAAATAAGTTTATAAGCAGCCGTGGCATTTGTTCCAGGAGAGAAGCCGACAAACTTATTCAAAGTGGAAAAGTGACTATCAACGGCAAGATAGCCAGCCTCGGAAACAGAGTAATTCAAGGAGACCATGTAAAAGTCAATGGCAAACTGATCAAACCGAAGCCAAAACCAGTCTATATACTTCTTAATAAACCGGTAGGACTGGTAAGTACTACTGATAAACGTGAATCCCGAAACATCGTAGACTTTATAAACTATCCACAAAGACTATTTCCAGTGGGTCGCCTGGATGCAGCTTCGCAGGGACTGATCCTTTTGACAAATGATGGTGATATTGTCAATAAAATATTAAGGGCAGGTAACAATCACGAAAAAGAATATATTGTCACGGTCAATAAAAAAATCAACCAGGATTTCCTTAAACGAATGTCCGGTGGCGTGAGAATCCTGGGACAACTTACCAAGAAATGTAAAGTCAGGTATGTGAATGATCGTACATTCAGAATTATCCTTGTACAAGGTCTGAACAGGCAGATTCGCAGAATGTGTGAAGCTCTCGGATACAAGGTGTCAAGCCTCAACAGGATTAGAATTATGAACCTGAAAACCGCGAAACTAAAACCAGGACAATGGAGAAAACTGACGCCCGATGAACTAAAGGGTCTCAATCTAATGGTTGTCAATTCCACGAAAACCGAAGAAGGATCACGCTATAAAGGCAAGAAGAGCACAAAACACAGGAAGAAATAAATTCCAGGAAACTGAAGCATCAATTTGCAGAAGTTGACGTGTGATTTAAATCACACGTCAGTTGTATTCTGGAAACTTCTCTATACCTGACGTATGGTTTAAACCATACGTCTCATCTTATAAATTAAGACATCCGCAGTTTTCACGACGTGTGGTTTAAACCACACGTCAATTCCTATTCTAGGAACTTCCCTATACCCGGCATATGGTATACACCATACGTCTCATCCATCAATGAAAACATCCGCAGTTTTTCACGACGTGTGGTTTAAACCACACGTCAATTCTTACCCAGAACATCAAAAAGACCCGGCATATGGTATACACCATACGACTCATCCATCAATGAAGACATCCACAGATTTTCCGACGTGTGATTTAAATCACACGTCTGTTTTGCACCAGGAAGTTCTCGACAATCCGACGTGTGGTTTAAACCACACGTCTCT
>JAHHJO010000411.1:0-3935 GCA_018680275.1 Bacteroidia bacterium | reverse complement strand
GGAGTATCCGGATATAAACAACTGGTCATTTAAATAAAAAAGTTCGGATGCTTCACTCATTTCTATGGTTGCATACAGCATATCAACGGAAGCCGAAGCTTCTGATTTTGCGTGTATATATGGGTGTATACCTGGAGAATCTCCCAGACCCAGTAAATCAGGAGCACAAACCACATAACCGTATGATGCAAATACCAAGGCCAAAGTATAACCTCCCTGAAGATTTGAAGGGACATCATCACGACCATTCAGGATAGTACCATGCTGATAACATGCCAAAGGGAAAGCAAGATTTTGTGATTGAGGAACACACAACAAACCGGAAGCAATATGTTGATCTCCGTTCAAATCTGGGGTATAATACCTGATTTTGTAAAGATCAACCCCATAATTAACTGAGATTCCTATTTGGATACTTATTTCATCCTTGGTAAAGGAGTCAAGGAAATCAAATGACTCCAGTTCCTGTGAATAAGCATTTAAAGTAAGCAGCAGTAAAATGAATGTGTAAAATCTTTTCATATTATTTATTGGTATACTTGACATCAAAATCGTGGTTATAAAATAGTTCAAATCTGTCATAAAGATACTTTATTGAATTTTACCTACATTATCCTTAATTGAAATACTTTTGAAGTCATAATACTGGTTGAATGAGATTGAAGTTCAAGATTGCTTTCCTGTTTTCATGTTTTATTTTTGGTTCCTGTGTTCCGGAATCTAAAAAGATACTTACAGAGGTTGATATTCAAACCACGGATCCTGTGTTCAGAACTATCGTGGCTCATGAGAGTGAAGGGCAACTAGACAGTCTATTACCATTTCTTTCTCACGAGGACCCTACATACAGATACCTGGCAGTAAGGGCTTTCAGTTCATTCCAGGAGGAAAAGGCTCTTGACAGTCTTTATGTATTACTGGACGACCCTGTTATTAAGGTCAGGGCAATGACGGCACATTCCATCGGACAAATAAAATCAAAGGAATCTGAACAGGCATTGATCCAGGGGTTCAGACAGCGAGACACGATGTCTATTGATAACGCAGCCAATAGCCAGATACTTGAAGCAATGGGCAAACTGGGTAGTAAAGAAATGGCATCATTTATAAGTTCTGCAAAAGGATACCGTGATTCAGATACCATACTCATTGAAGGCCAGTTGAAAAGCTTGTATCATTTTGTATTGAGAAACATTAAGAGCCCGGATATTACTTCGTTCGTGGTGAATACCATCAGGAACAAAAACTATACATCGAATACAAGGCTTTATGCAGCGCACTGCCTTGCAAGACCAAATGATCTGGATATCGAAAACTTCAAGTTTCAAATCGCTGAAGCTTTCGTCAATGAAGATAATGTTGATATCAAGATGGCACTGGCAACAACATTGAAACATACATCTGATAAAGAAATCCAGTCAGTATTGCTTGACCAGCTTGATCTCGACCAGGATTACAGGGTCAAGTGCAATATAATCCGGACACTCAGGAACTATGAATATATTTCCACGATTGAAAAAATTCTTCCACTCTTTGAATCGGAAAACCAGCACCTGGCACTCAGTGCCTGTGAATATCTCAAAGACAAAGGAATCAAAGAAGATGTCGTTGTGTACAGGCAGATTGCACGCAAGAAACTTCCGCCGATGGTAAAAGCAAAGATGTATGAATCGATTATGGGGATTTTACCTTATTTCTATTCTAAAACCAAAAATGCGACACGCTGGCAGATCAAACAGCTTTTGGATGCAGAGGAAGACGTATATGTTATCAATACATATCTTGCTGCACTCGGCAATGACCCGGAAAGTTATAATGTGATTATCGATTATCTGGATGAAAAAACGAACCCGGTCATTCTTACAGCAGCTACTGATGCCCTGGGAAAAATTCTGGAGCATAAGGACTTCGATCTCATCTACAAAAATTATAGCCGGTTTCACAGGCGCAAGATTCTTGAATTTCTTAAAACACAGATGCTTACCGGCGATGAGGGCATCATTGGTGCGACTGCACAGATCATTTCAAATGAAAGAAGTGGACTCAAACCCCTGATTGACAGCCTTGATTTCCTGATGGAAGCCAAAGAAAAACTAAAAGTTCCCGGACAAATCGAAAGCGTACATATGATCGAAAATGCCCTGGCATTTTTGAGAGGCGTGAATACACCGATACTAACCAAATCAGAGAGCCTTAAATCCCCGGACTGGACCATCCTGGGTGATTATGAGGAAGATATCAAAGCGCTGGTTAAAACCGAGAAAGGAGTGATTGAGATTGATTTGTATATTGACAGAGCTCCTGGTGCGGTACTTAATTATATAGATTTGGCAACAAGCAATTATTTTGACAATAAGGTCTTCCACAGGGTAGTCCCCAATTTTGTCATTCAGACGGGGAGTCCAAGAGGAGATAATTATGGTGGAAAGGATTATGTGATTGCTTCAAGTGTGGCAGAGGCCTACTATGAAGATGAAGGCTATGTTGGTATGGCATCTGCCGGGTTGCATACAGAATCCACACAGTGGTTTGTCACACATTCTCCTACACCGCACCTAGATGGCAAATACACAATATTTGGAAAAGTCAGTTCAGGTATGGATGTTGTACACGACATCCAGGTTGGTGACAGAATTTTAGATGTAATAATTACAGGAATAAAATAATAAAATGAAAGAAACGCCATTAACAGCAACACATATTGAATTGGGAGCCAGGATGATGCCCTTTGCTGGTTATAATATGCCAGTGAGTTATTCAGGTATTAATGAAGAGCATATCAATGTCAGGGAAAATGTGGGATTGTTTGATGTATCACATATGGGGCAATTTTTCCTCAAAGGAGAAAAGTCTCTTGATCTGATTCAACTTATCAGCTCCAATGATGCATCAGGCCTTGTAATTGGCCAGGCTCAATATACATGTATGCCAAATAAGGAAGGTGGGATTGTAGATGATTTTCTTGTTTATAAGCTTTCAGAAGATGAATATATGTTGGTTGTTAATGCTTCAAATATTGAAAAGGATTTTAATTGGATAAGTGAGGCCAACACATTTGGTGTTTCGATTGAAGACAGGTCCGATGATATGGCCTTGTTGGCTTTGCAGGGACCCAAAGCAATAGAAGTATTAAAGAAAATATCTAATTCGGATATATCATCCATTGAATATTATCATTTTACATCAGGGGAAGTTGCAGGCATTTCAAATGTGATCATTTCTGCTACCGGTTATACTGGATCGGGAGGATTTGAACTCTATCTTGATAATAAAGATGCCGTCACGGTATGGAACAAGTTACTTGAAGCAGGAAAAGAAGAGAATATATTACCGGTAGGTTTGGGAGCCAGGGATACTTTACGACTGGAAATGGGTTTCTGTCTCTATGGTAATGATATTGATGATAAAACCTCTCCGATCGAAGCCGGTCTCGGCTGGATTACCAAAACAAAAAAAGAAACGGAGTTTCATTCAAAAGAAATATTTGTCAACCAAAGAAAAGAAGGGATAAAGAAAAAACTGGTGGCGTTTAAAGTAGATGACAGGAGGGTTCCGAGACATGGTTACGAGATAGTTGACAAGGACGAAAACGTCATTGGAACAGTGACATCAGGTACGTTATCCCCTTCACTTCAAATTCCAATTGGCCTGGGTTATGTCAAAAAGGAAAATGCCAAAATTGGATCTGAAATAGGCATAAAACTCAGGAATAAAGTATTATCCGCGACGATTATCAAATTGCCTTTTTATAAGAAAGAGGAGAAATAACTCAACTTTTTCACAAATAATCCATTTGATTTATATTAAGTTACTATCATTGATTTTTCAGAAGCAAAAGAACAGTTTATATCAACCTGGGGAGAACTTGGGTGTAGCTGGGGTATTTGCAGAACAATGGGTCAAATTCATGCACTACTACTTATCAGTCCCACACC
>JAHHJO010000168.1:0-13687 GCA_018680275.1 Bacteroidia bacterium | reverse complement strand
TTCCAGTTCACCTCTGGTCAACATCGGTTGGTCGATGAGTGAAGTATCAATCGGGAATAAGGTAATTGTCTCAAAATCCAGGAAACCATCAAAGCTGGATTTTTTAGCCACCAGTAAATTCTCAATCCTTATACCAAATTTGTTTTCTTCATAATATCCTGGTTCATTGGTAGTTACCATCCCCGGGACATGTTTAGTGCGTGCACGCATAGATCCACCAGGCGCAAATCCCTGGGGCGGTTCATGAACATTCATAAAAAACCCAACACCATGTCCTGTGCCATGCAGGAAGTTGAGCCCATCCTGCCAAAGGTCTTTCCTGGCCAGCATATCTAGCTGCCCTCCTGTTGTACCTTCAGGAAAAACAGCCATTGAAAGAGAAATATGACCCTTTAAAACTCTTGTATACGCATTCTTTTCTTCTGCTGTAGGCTCGGAAAAGCTGATTGTTCTTGTAATATCGGTTGTGCCATCAAGATATTGACCCCCAGAATCAGAGAGTAAGATGCCCTCATCATGAATCATCGCGCATTTTTCCTTATCCGGACGGTAATGAATAATGGCACCATTACCTTTATATCCAATAATAGCCCCAAAACTTTCTCCGTAATAATGCTCCTGCTGACTTCTGCACTCAGCCAGTTTGTTTGAAAACTCGAATTCACTGACCGCTCTTTCTTTCACTGTATTCTCAAGCCATCGGAAAGCATGTGTCAGCGCAACACCGTCTTTTACCATGACCTGTCTGAAATGATCCAGTTCAGTTTCATTCTTTACCGCCTTCAAATGCCGGCTGATAAGTGGTCCGGAAATAACTTCTGCATGCTTCAATGCATTGAATAACTCAATATTCGTAGTTCCTTCATTAATGAGTACCCTGTCATTTTGTCCCAAGGTGTTGAGATAAGGTATTATGGATTCATATGGACGTAAATAAACTTTGTCTTTTTCCAGCCTCATCCTGATATCTTCCGGCACCTTTGCTTCATTGATAAACAACAATGTTTCGTCCTCAGAAATAACTGTATATGCGACAAAGACAGGATTGTATTCTACATCATAACCTCTTAGATTATACATCCAGGCAATATCATCGAGGGTTGTTACCAGGTGTTTGCTGGCACCTAGTTCTCTCATCTCATGCCTGATCTCTGTCAATTTTGTTTCTCTCGATTTTCCGGCAAAGGAAACATCATGTTCGAATATTTTATCTACGGGTATTGCAGGGCGATCCTCCCAGACCGAACCAATGAAATCCTGTGTAACAACCAGCTCGATATTTTTTTCAGATAGAATCTTTTCGAATTGCTTTCTCTGTGCTAATGAATACAAAGCACCATCGATCGCAACCTTTGATCCAGCAGCAAGATTTTCGGATAACCAGCTGATATATCCCGGTTGAAACTGGTTAAGCATCTTATGTAATTCAAAAGAACTGGAAGATAGCTCTTCTTCTGCCTGTAAAAAATATCTTGAATCAGTCCAAAGACCTGCATGAGATAATGTAATTACTGCAGAACCAGCAGAACCGGTAAAGCCCGAAATCCATTCCCTGGATTTCCAGTGAGATGCAGGATACTCACTCTGGTGGGGATCCCCCGATGGCAGAATATAAGCATCGATTCCGAAATGGTCCATTTGTTGTCTGAGGCTGGTTAGTCTTTCATCAATATTCATATTATATAAATATTTAATGTGTTATTAATTGTTAATTAATTGCTTAAATATTATTATTATTTGTAATATGGCATTACTTTTGTGGTACAACGAATATAGAAGTAAAAAGCTGAACGAGAATGATCTTTGATTTGTTAAACAATAAAAAGTAGCAATTTATCATGCTTAAACAAAACTTAAGTCAGAAAATGATGCAAAAGCTGTCTCCTCAGCAGATTCAGCTTATGAAACTATTACAGATACCGACGGCTACTTTGGATCAGAGAATTCAGGAAGAATTGGAATCAAACCCGGCACTGGATGAAAGTGAAGACTCAGCAGAAGTGTATGATATTGACACTCCTGATACAGGTGAAGAAGAATCTGAAGATGAGGTTAAAACAGATGATTTTGAACTTGATGATTATCTGACTGAATATATCGAAGATGATCCTGTCAGTTATAAAATGCAAACTGAATCTATTCAGGATATAGAAGAGAAAAGCATGCCTATTGCTGTCCAGAAATCATTTCATGATCACCTGGAAAGACAACTCGGAATGCTGGATACTGACAACGAAAAGGAATATGCAATTGGTGAACAAATCATTGGATCCATCGATTCCGATGGGTACCTCAGAAGGGAACCTATTGCCATTATAGACGATCTTCTTTTTACACATAATATAGATGCGAGTGAAGGGGAGATTGAAAAAATGTTAAAGAAAATTCAGAAGCTTGATCCTCCGGGAGTAGGTGCCCGCAACCTGCAGGAAAGCCTGATCATTCAGATCAGTGATAAAATTGATAAAGAACCGGAGAGAAATAAAAAATCCAAGAGTCTCGCACTTAAAATCCTGGAAAATCACTTTGATCAGTTTACAAAAAAACATTACCAGAAACTTCAAAAAAACCTCTTTATTTCTGAATCTGAACTTAAAGATGCCATTGATGAGATTCTTAAACTGAATCCCAAACCAGCAAGCGGTTTTGCCAGTCAATCCTCCAGGAATAATCAATATGTAGTTCCCGATTTCATAATCAACAACAGGGATGGTGGACTGGAATTGGTTCTGAACAGTAAAAATGCGCCGGACTTAAGGATAAATGACCATTACCTTGATATGCTTAAAGCATACAAAGACAATACAAAAGGCAGAAGGGCTGCCAAGAAAGAAAAAGAAGCCGTTATGTTTATCAAGCAAAAAATAGACTCTGCAAAATGGTTTATTGACGCTATAAAACAAAGACAGGAAACACTGTACAATACGATGTATTCCATCATGCAGTTTCAATATGACTATTTCATCACAGGCGATGAAAGACGGTTAAAACCTATGATATTGAAAGACGTTTCCGAGATAACGGGACTAGATATATCCACAATTTCAAGGGTAGCAAACAGTAAATTCGTTCAAACTGAATTTGGTACCAAAAGGTTAAAGGATTTCTTTTCAGAATCAATTACTACACAGGACGGGAAAGAGGTTTCGACACTGGAAGTCAAGAATATTCTGACTGACATCATCTCTACAGAAAATAAAAAGAAACCCGCCTCTGACGAAAAACTCAAAGAGTTTCTTCAAAAAAGAGGATATAATATCGCACGTCGAACGGTTGCAAAATACAGGGAACAATTAAATATCCCCGTGGCACGTCTGAGGAAAGAGTTATAGTTATTTTCGCTTAAAGCGAATCTGACTATTGAATTACCTTAAAAACATATTTGGCCATACCAAATGGTCTGCAAGCGCTTCAGTATTTACTGTACTCTTACAGGCAGCACTTTATCTTGTTATTACAAGGTTTATTACAACTGAAGAACTCGGTGTGTTTGCTCTTTCTTCATCATTTGTTTTTATCGGTATTACAATTATTGAAAACAGTTTTCCAAGCAGCCTTATACACCGGAATAAACTCAGGCAGGAAGACTTTCAGGCTGTCTTTACACTTAATTTGTCTCTTGCGACTTTTCTTCTTGTCACCATTCTTGTTTTTTCACTGGCCTTTGATTTGACTTTTGGTAAGACAAGGATCATGCACCTTGTTCTGTGCCTGTCTCCAATTCTCTATTTGTCATCAATTAACAGTATCAGGATAGCTGCATTAAAAATTAAAATGCAATTCAGAACACTTGCTACTATTGAGGTCATCTCAATAATAATATATTTTTCATTTGCAGTTCTTCTTTCATTTTTCGGCTTTGGATACTGGTCGTTGATCGTTGCCCTCGTTATGCGACACCTGGGATTGTTTTTTTTACTGTTTTCCATTAACAGAAACTATTCTCTCAGGGTAATAAGCCACAAAACCCCCGTTTTCAAAGAACATCTTGATTATGGAAAATATATTGTCGGAGAAAAAGGACTGTCTGCCCTCTTCTCCTATGCAGATGTTTTCCTGGTCAACCACTTTATTGGTTTACATACCCTGGGTGTGTATGATGTCCTTAAAAAAATGGTGGTCAGACCATTGATCTTGTTATACAACTCAATTGAACAGGTCCTTTTTCCCTTGCTTGCCAAATCCAATTATGCAGAAGAACCATACAATCGTGCATACAGCGGGTTTATGGATCTCATCACTCTTATTTACCTTCCTTTGACCTCCCTGATTTTCATAAACAGGCATTTCTTACTTGGATTCTTCCCTGAAGCATATTCTTCAAATGTAGCGTTGGCCGGTATGATAATTTTATGGAGTATATCAATCATCCTGATAAATCCACTTGATATAATAATGTACAGCATCAATAAAACCAGGAATTTTTTTTACTGGTTTGTTGGTTCAAATATTCTGCTTCTCATTATTATGATATACTTTGTCAGGATAAATATTGAAAGTTTTGTGTCAGGAATAACTCTTTTTAACTTAAGTCTTTTGCCAATAAGTTATCTTCTCTTAATCAGTAAGAACACAAGTTTAAACATAAGGACATATTTTGGGTTTTCAATTTGGATCATTCCTCTCTTCATTTTGATCATACTTATGGAAAATCATCTTGATGAGATGGTCTATCTAAGTATTTCAAATAGTCTTGTATTATTACTTACAGGGTTTTTTCTATTCAGATACAGGAAAAATATACTGAAATGAAAATCCTCCTGGTGATAGCACAGTACAAACCTGCAACGGATCCTAATATTCAGAGATGGTCCAAAATTCTTCAATGGTTTCAAAAAAATGGCGATGATGTTTTCATCCTGACAACTCAACGATATCCTGAAAAAGAAAATAGTGCCATTGATAATATCCCTGTATACAGAGCAGGACATCAGACCCTGAGAGACGCCTTTCACAATATTTCCAGAATCCAAAACAAAAGAAATATTACAGGAAAGACATCCAATAACACTTCACTTATTAGCAAATCCATCAATAAACTGCTTAACCTGACATGGAGGAAAAAATATTGGCCCGATGGTAGTGTATTGTTCCTGGAACCTGGAATCAAAAAGGGTGATGAAATCATCAAATCTGAGCAGATTGAACAGCTGGTCTCTGTGGGTGTTCCATTCACCTGCCATGTGATCGCACAAAGACTTAAAGAACTGTATCCTGATATCAAATGGCATATGGATATCCAGGACCCATTTTCATTCTCGGACGAATTTCGGGTCAACAACCACGAAAAGTTCAAATACAGAAATACAAGAGCTGAATATGAGGCATTACAATGGGCGGATACTATTTCTGTAAATAACAAAAGAACAAAAACACTCTACAATCAATATTTCCCTTTCATTGAAGAAAAAATATCAGTCATTCCTCCTTTGTTTTCTGTTCCTGAAAAGCAGGATTCTTCTATGCCCGGAATGTTAAAAGATAAAATACATGTGGCTTACTTTGGTTCTTTTTATGAGACTGTACGTTCTCCGGAACCCTTTATTCTATTCCTTGAAAAATTGAAATCTTCCTATCCACTTGATTATGCTAAGCTCCAATTACATTATCTCGGACAACATAGCTCTTTTAGCAGGGAGATATTCAACAATTACAGTCAAGTAACTTCAGACATTCACGATCATGGTTTCTTGCCACGCCCTGCCATGTTTGAATTATTGAATAAGATGGATGTTTTACTCCATATAGGAAACACAACAGATTACCATTTGCCAAGCAAATCTGTAGAGTACCTGTTCTTCAATAAACCAGTGGTGAATTTCACGCAGAGACCCGATGATAGTTTTGATCACTTTGTTAATAATCGTTGTCCTGTGATTAATATCAGACTCGATAAATCCATAGAAGATGAAAGTTTAAGGACCTTTCTGGATTTTGTAACACACAAAAGAGAAAAGTCTGAGCCATCACATAATAATGTCCAAAAATACACGGTGCAGACTATTGCCGGAAGCTATAAAACACTATTTACTCAAGGTTTAACATCTGGTTGAATTTAACCTCCCAGTCCTGTTGGAATTGATTACAAAACAATTTGAGTTCCCGGCGAACAGCTAAATATTTGTGCTCATCATTTATTAACTCCGAAATACCGGTTTTTAATGCCATGACATCCGCATTTGTCCATTGAGCTGACTTTTCATTTAATTGTTCAGGTAATCCCCCTACCCTGCTGATAACCATCGGTATGCCAGCCCCCGCCCCAAGTGCAAGTACCCCTGACTGCGTGGCTTCTGTGTATGGTAAAACCAGTATTTCATGGGACAAAGCCAATTCTACCATTTCATTCTTTTCAATGTATTTGTCAACAAACAGGAAGTGCTGGTCCTTTACTTCATATTGACTCACATTCTCTCCGGCTACAGTCAGCTTTGATATCGAAAGACCTTTAGATGCTTCTGTCAATAAGGAGATCCCCTTATAATCAACTCCTCGTCCAAGAAATAATAAAGAAGGCTTTTTACTATAAGGAAGATTATGTGTCACCTCATTTTCCAGAATTGGATGGGGTAGTACAAAGCTCTTATTCAATTCAAGACCGGTATATTTCTTCGCCTGGTCCAATACAAAATCTGAAAGGAAAACATTGATCTTGCTTTTCGAAATGACCTGTCTTTGTAAGTATTCAACCAAAATGTTTTTTTCTCCCTTATGCGTCCTGAAATCGTGGGTCGTGTTCACAATATCAATGTTCATGCGCCGGGCCCAGAACGTCCAGATAATATTCCACAAATGAAATACCGGGAAATAGATAGTTAAATTCTTCTGTGGTCCTGATTGAAATTCTCTCAGAATTCCTGGTGCTTTGAAAAAAAAGAGAACGGAATTCAATATAAAAGAGAATAAAGAACCTGAGTACGTCTTTATATAGTCTGCTTCAAACGGAGGTCTTGTCCGGATGTTTTCAGCGAAAATATATGCAGGTGAAAGGGGTCGAAAATATTTACACATTTCAATGGCATAATCTATACTCCCTTTACGAGTCAATGAAATAATCAATATTTTGCTTTTCTTTAAAGACAATACTTTTAGTTGTATAAAACACTCACCATAATAGGAACAAGGCCCGAGGCGATCAAAACTGCAATCCTGCACAAGTTATTACTTGAAAACGAGAAATTCGACCCTGTACTACTATCAACCGGTCAGCATAAAACACTTCTTACCCAGGCCCTCAATGATTTCGATATATCTGAATTTCATCAATTGGGTGACGATATTCCGGATATCTCTGTTGCCGGAAAATGTTCCATCATCATCGGCAGGCTTGATAATTATATTTCCACCCGAAAACCTGACCTGATAATCGTCCAGGGTGACACCCTCAGTGCATTTTGTGCTTCCCTCGTAGCATACCTCAATAAAATTCCTTTGGCACATATTGAATCTGGGCTGAGGACAGGAGATAAATGGAGACCATTCCCTGAAGAAATGTTTCGTCAGTTCAATGACCTCTCTGCAGATATCCTTTTCGCACCAACTGAATCTGCAAGACAAAATCTTATTGAAGAGGGCTACAGGCAGGAAATCATTTATAATACTGGAAATACTGCAATCGATGCGCTCGAACGGGCATCAAGTCTGACAACAAATCCGGATTATAATCCTGGTGAAAAACTCCTGGCAATTGTCGATTCAATAAATGCGCAAAACAGAATCCCCTGTGTTTTGACGATTCACCGCAGGGAAACTCAAGGTCCTTACTTCAGGGAAATTCTCGAAAAACTGAAAGACTATGCAAATGACTGCCGACTCAGTTACATCTTTCCGGTACACCCTGCGCCGTGGATACGAGAACAACTTAAGGAATTTCAAAGTCCGTATATCGAAAAACTGCCGTCTGTTTCCTACCTCCAATTCGTGTGGCTCATGAATAATTCAAAGCTTGTTTTTTCAGATAGTGGCGGTATCCAGGAAGAAGGACCACATTTAGCTATCCCAGTCATCGTGTTAAGAAAGGAGACCGAAAGACCTGAAGCGATCTCGGAAGGCAATAATTTTTTTATCAGTCAAACCACTCCGGCATTGATCAGGAAACTACTATCGCAACAAGTAAATAAATCCACATTATACGGTGACGGGGAAGCTTCCATGAAAATTCTAAGTCACCTGGAATCCTTCCTGGACCAACGGAATATCAAAGATTAGTTTAAACCTCTTTTTTCTTTATCCCTGTTCACAATAATATCAATCTGGTTCACCTTAAGGTTCTTTCCTATAATCTTACGTTCCTTATTTAAAACATAGATTTCCGGGGTGATATCCACATAATATTTTGCATAAATAGACCTGTTGGTCGGGTCATATACATTATGGAAAACCATCTGGTTCTTTTCTATATAATCCTTCCATTCGCTATCTTCTGTATCTATAGCAATCGCAAATACATCGACATTGTTGTTTTTATTCTTATGATACCAATCGACCAGTTTAGGTGTTTGTTCCATACAATGTTCACATGTTGGATTGTACATGTACACGATCAGGTAATCTGCTGTCAGTTTGAAAAGTTCTTTAGTGTTCCCGTTTTGATCTGTGGAAATCACATTCTGTCCCTGCTGACCAACAAGGCTTTGGCCCATTTCGTGTGCTCTTTGCTGAATAGCATATACTTCCATTGAATCAGACCAAAATGCCCTTTCCCTGGTAAAGTAGTTTCTTGCCATATTCACAAAAACGTATTCAGGATCCATCAGGGAAGTCTTTGTGGGTTCATATTGAATGACTATCCAGTTGGAGAAAAATTTATAGTATTCAGGGTAAGCAAAGGTTTTATCTACCAACATCTTTGCTGATGCGAACACAGAATCCTGGTTTTGAGCGGTTAATTCTTTCATATACCGCTTCAGTTTATTAATGATTACCGGTGTTCGAATCAATCTTGGATCACTAAAGTCCACATTATCCCAAAATTCTTTTCTGAAATAGTAGACCTTCTTATCTTCCGGAACATCATCTCTTACCTTGGGGTTCTGTCCTGCCTGCTTAAACTTGGTAAATAAGAGATCGGAGTGTTCAGTAAACAGTCTGTCCAGGTAGTCAATACGTTCCTGTTCCAGACTTTCCTTCTTTTTGGTTTGCTCATCAAATTCAAATTCACCCGGATTCAATTTCTCCAGGTATTTTACAACAGACTTATGCCTTGAAGAAAAGTCATTTTCGAAAGCCATGCTTTCATAAAACTTTTCATTTTCAAGACTCCCATTAAATTTTACTGTACCATTGATGTTGGCGAAATTGGCTGTTGCGGTGAACTTCTGATCTTCACCAAGAATCAACTGAAGGTATTGGCTTTCTCCAAAAGTGAGATAATACAATCCCTGGGCATAACCCTCCTGTTTTTTGATTTTGACCTCTCCTTTACTCTTCACCGTCACTGAATCAGCAAGGAAGTGGCCTTCTGCATAAAAACCAATCAACCTGTAAGTGCCGGGTTGAAGGCCTTCGATTGTAATTTTAATATCCGTTGGGCTGCCTTTTACTGGATCATCGATGCGGGCAACAGCTTCCCTGGTAGGCATAACACCGCTCCCTTCTTCTGCATTTGCAGGAGCAATTTCAGATCTTACTGTTTCTACAGGCGTACTTTCCGGTGTTTTTTCAATAGTGGTTTCTGCTTTGGAGGATCCCTCACAACAGCAAAACAGAACAGGTAAAAGGAAGAATAAAAATCTCATTTGCAAATTTTTGTGTAAAATTAATTGAGTGATATAATTTCAAATAATGCTTCAGCAATTTTTTCTGAATTAAATTCCCTGACTGCCATTTCTCGTCCATAATCACCCATCTTATGCCTTTCTGCTTTTTCAAGTTTCAGAAATCTTTCAATAGCTGTGACAAGGTCCGGTATATCTGCAACATTAACCAGATATCCATTTTCTCCTTCGGTTACCGTTTCCCGACAACCCGCTGTACGTGTCGTGATGACTGGCTTTGCCATTGACATCGCCTCAAGAATGATCCTGGGCATGCCTTCACGAAAAGAAGGTAAGATAATACAATCACTTTTACCAATGACCGGTTTTACGTCCCGAAGGAAGCCATGGTAAATAATATATTGACGATCAATCCAATCCAAAAGCATTTCTTTTTCGACCATGGAAGGATTGCCATGATCAAGTTCTCCGACTACCCAGAACTCTGTGTCAGGATGTTTTGCTCTGATCAATTTGGCTGCTTCAACAAATTCAACTATACCCTTGTCGTAAAGCAAACGCCCAATAAAAGTGAAAATTGTTTTTTCTTTCTCTATCCCATTGGGTACTGGAAAATAGTTTTTTGTGTCTACACCACATCCCTTAATCGACACAACTTTGCTTTTATTTGTTAACCCTTTATCAAGGAAATACTTCAAATCTTCCTTATTCTCAAAAACAATCTTCTTGTGAAACCGACCAGCCAGTTTATATAATAGCCTGGTCAGGTTGTTTAGCCATCCTTTCCTGATAAAAGCATATCCCAGACCTGTGACAACGGCTATTGAAGGCAACCCGGAAATTCCAGCAGCAAATCCTCCGAAGATATTTGGTTTATGTGTATAGTGAAGAACAAGGTCAGGATTTATTGCCTTATAAATCCGCCTGAGTTCAAACATCAAAGCCAGGTCTTTAAAAGGATTGGTGTTGTCTCTTTCGAGGTTATTAACAGGTATATGCCTGACTCCCGGAAATTGCTCCTTATATTCAATATATTCATCTAATGGAGCAATCACTGTAACTTTAAATCCCTCATCTCTGAGCTTCCGAATAATATTTAATCTGAAATTGTAAATATTCCAGGTTGAATTGGCTACTATGGCAATGCTCCTGTCAGACAATTATTTAAAGGATTCGTTTTCAATATTCTGTCTAAGCTGTTTTATTTCCTGTTCCTGTTCCTTAGGGTATACTAAAAGCACATCTTTTTCATCTATCACTATGAAGCCTTCCAGGTTTTTGAGTACAACCAGTTTTTCTGCATCAGAACGAACAATACAGTCCTTTGAATTGATAAGTAATGTGTTCTCGCCAATTACAACAGAACCACTTTCGTCCTTATCCTTGAAGGCATGGAGCGCATTCCATGTGCCGAGGTCACTCCATCCGATATCCGCAGGTAAAGTGTATACATTCTCAGCCTTCTCAAGAATTGCATAATCAACAGAAATACTCGGTGTTGTAGGATACACCTTGTCAATATAATCCTGTTCGGTGGACGTATTATACTGCCCGATATCTGAAGAAAGTATTTCAAATATATCTGAAGCATTGTTTTTAAAACTGTTTAAAATTGTCCTGACTGACCAAATAAATATACCGGCGTTCCAATAGTACCCTCCCTGTTCCAGGTAAGCTTCCGCAGTTTCAAGATCCGGTTTTTCACGAAAGCTTTTTACCTTTTCTATATCTCCTTTGATCCGGTTTCCTGTGGACTCAATATAACCGTAACCTGTGTCAGGGCGCGTTGGCTCAATGCCCAGGGTAATAATGACTTCTTCTTCGGCAGCAAATTCCAGGGCTTCTGTTATCTTTTCAAGAAAGGCATCTTCCTTTAAAATAACATGATCTGAAGGTGCGATAACAAAACATGCATCCGGATTCATGGCCTGGAGCCTGAATGCTGTGTAAGCCACACAAGGTCCCGTATTATTCCTGGATGGCTCAGTAATGATATTCTGTTCAGGCATTTCCGGGATATGTTCCGCTACCAGGTCTTTGTAGGTCTTATTCGTTACTACCAGGATTCTTTCTGCTGGCACGATGTTCAAAAACCTCTCAAATGTCAGCCTGATCAGAGATTTTCCTACGCCCATTATATCAAGGAATTGTTTTGGAAGATGTTCTCTGCTTGCCGGCCAGAATCTTGAACCGACGCCTCCCGCCATAATAGCTATATAATAGTTTTCATTCTTTTTCATCTCTCATTAGTTTTACTATTCAATTAAAAAAATTGATGCTCCCTGTTGCTAAACCACAAATGTCAAGAGATTTTATCACTTAATCTGGTACCCAAGCAATTTTAATTCTTCTTCTATCATCGTTTGAATATGCATCATTTTTTCTGTTTCAGGCTGTGAATACTTTCGTTTAACAAGCCTGATCCTGGATTCTGCATATTTCTTGACTTCCTCATGATCTAATTCCAAATAATCCAAAACCTTCCCTATAGTCTCGGCCGGATTGGTGCAAAGATCTTCATAATAAACCGGAATAACCCTTTTCCCGGGCAAGCCGTCCAATTGCCTAAAGGCATAATTTATACTCTGTCTCCATTGTTCAGCACAAGTCTCAATTATACTATGGTGTTTCCTGAACTCGCGAATTCCCGGAAAATGCGGGCCCCATATATATCCTTTTTCCGGAAAGACCAATCTTCCAAAAACATCTCTGAGCACCGCAGCTGAGTAATGCGGCCATTCCATGACAGGAATCTCCATATTGATAAACCGACGTTTAAGTGTAGGTGCATCCGGAACCGCGGTCCATTTCTTTTCTGCCGATACAGCAACCTGCCTGCCATCCCTTATTAGATGAATAAATTGAGCGTCTGGATATACTTTATTTATAAAGCCAACCCTGAAACAATTGCTTGGTGTTTTTTCAAGTAACCGCTCCTTTTTATTTCGCATAACAAATCTCCTGAATCGACCTTTGATATATTCTGCTATCCTTGGAGTACATTCGTCAGTTGTTCTTACATCATCTTTTTTACCGGGATTACCAAATCGCCATATATATTTTGGTTCCAGCCTATATGCTAGTTTTGAGTGCTGGCTTAAAACTTCACCTAATAAAGTAGTCCCGGATCGGGCTGCACCAATAATGATTATAGGTCTGATACCTTTCATCAGGATTAATTAAGAACGGCTTGGAATGTTGATCAATATGTTTTTTTAATCAACAATACTTATGATTAAATATTCAGAAGTTTGATTTAACAACAGGGCCAAAGATATATTAAAAAATATACATATAATTGTTGTTTGAATGACTTTGATCTGTCTGATTATTTACTAATTCTTTCCAGCTAAATGCTGCTATAAATTTATATGTCAGAACTTGTCTCCATCGTTATTGCCAGTTACAACGCGGCCCATTTTTTAGGAAATACAATTGATTCGGTAATCGATCAAACATACAAAGATTGGGAATTGATCATTGTTAATGACGCCTCTACTGATAATACTATTGAGCTTGTTCATGATTATATTGACAAGGATGATCGTATTAGAATATTTTCTCTTGAAACAAATAATGGCAATCCTTCATACCCAAGAAATTTCGGCGTAAAAATGGCTCGTGGAGAATGGATTGCTATCCTGGACTCTGATGACATCTGGCATCCTCGAAAACTTGAATTTCAAATGGCGTTCCTGAAAAGGACCAATGCACAGTTCTGCAGCACCCAGATGAAAAATTTTAAAAAGGAAAGGGAAATATCATTTAATGATCCCGATGACCTCAAGCATGTTGTTATTACTTTTTCAAATCAATTAAAAAGATATAACACACCGACATCAAGTATCGTGCTTAAAAAGCACCTGCTGGAAAAATTTCCCTTTATGAATGACAAACTGCATGAAAAAAGGGAAGACCTGAAATGTTGGCTCGACATTCATCAGGAAATTGGCGAAAGTATTAAACTGCAA
>JAHHJO010000424.1:0-5009 GCA_018680275.1 Bacteroidia bacterium | reverse complement strand
GCATTAAACGGTTTAAATCCCATTTTACAGAAGAGGAATTCCAGGACTATTCTGTGTACGGTTCCAAAGTTATGAAGGCCCTTTATGAGAATAAACATGACAATTGGTTTAAACCAAAAAAACTGGCCGTTGAAGAAAGGATATCCAATGCAGAATACAAGGGTGTCTCACTAAAAGGATTTCTTGATAAAGTAGAAATTCATGAAGGCTATGTAAATGTTATCGATTATAAGACGGGTAGATCAAGGAATGCAATTAAAAAAACAAAACGTCCGAACGATAGGGATCCATTGGGAGGAGATTACTGGAGACAACTGGTTTTTTATAAAATCCTACTTGACAGTGACAGAAAGCACAACTGGAATATGGTCAGCGGTGCCATAGAATTTGTTGAACCTGAAAGAGATACCGGTGTATTTGAATATATTGAACAAGTCATCGATCCACAGGATATTGAAATTGTTGGTGAACAAATCGTGGACAGCTTCGAGAAGATTAAAAACCATGAGTTTGACAAAACATGTGAAGACGAAGAATGCCAATGGTGTAATTTTATGAAAGAGAATTATCGGCTGGATCCTGCGCTCAAGGATTCTGAACATGAATATGAATAATCAGCTATGATGAAAATAAGCTTATCAAAGATTTTGGATGTATTGTTTTTCGTCATGTTTATTTACTTTACTTCAGTTCAATTTAATGACATTGACAGCCTTTTATGGATAGTCGTTTATGCTCTGGCTGGAATTCTTGCTTTCATTTCTTTCATTGGTAAACCAGTGAAAATGCCAGCGCGGTTTTTGACAACTGGCCTTATTATCTATTTGCTATTTAATACCCACCTTTTAACTGACTGGTTGAATGCAGGAAAGCCTGCCTTTATTGATTACGAAGCTACATTTATAAAAGAAGCTGAACAGATGAGAGAATTGCTTGGTACGCTCATTGTATTGCTCGTTTCTTTATACTATGGTTTTCTAAAAAGAAGAAGTCCCTGAATACATTATCCAGGGACTATAAGATTAAAGCAACTTAATTAAAAAGTTACCATTCGTTAGTGTCTGTTAAACGTTTGCGACCTTTAAAAAGTCCGCTGTTAAATAATTTTTTACCCCTCAATCCTTGAGCTTTCTTCTTCCAGACCTGTTTTACGGTTCCTTGACCTTTTCACATTCTGGTTTCCGAAATTATAACTCATGCTCAATGTGACTCTCTGGCTGTCCCATACACCATTTCCTTCTCCATAGAGGCCATTAAAATCAGAGAATCCGCTCCATCCGCTCTGGAAGAAAATATCTTCAGCACTCAATCTGACATTCAGTTTGTCATCCAGAAATTTTCTTTGAAGTCCAAGGTTCAAAGACCAGCTCGTTTCGTATTCAAAGACTCCTCCCCAAATACCAGGTCCGGAAAACCAGCCACTCACTTCACCCCTGAAGCCTTTTGGCAGGTTAAAGGTGTGTTGCTGATAAATGTTATATGACCAGGCCTGGAGATCCACTATGACTCCATCACCATAATCTGCCTGGTTGTCCTGGTAATTTCCATTGACATTGAAATAGGCATTCCATGAATTTGAGATCTGTACAGGTGCACTGATATTGAAGGCAAAAACTTTCTGTTCAGCCAGGTTGTCCCAGTTGATAAAACTAGCCCTTGGATCACTGTCATCAGGACCAATCAATCTTGTAATCTGATCCTGTGTCTTGCTATAGGACAACTTGAAATTATACCTGTATTTAAGTGTATAACCCAATTCAACATTATTGACAATTTCAGCTCTCAGGAAAGGATTTCCTTTAGAAAATGACAGTTCACTGATCTGGAATTTAAATGGATTCAAAACATTATAATCCGGTCTGTTAATTCTTCGACCATAATTTAAATTGAAGACATGTTCCCTGGCCAATTGGTATGTCAATCCAAGGTTAGGGAAAACACTCAGGTAATCCTGCTCAACTGGATCTTCATTTAATTCAGGTTTGAAAGCTTCCAGTGTTCCTACAGCATCTGTTTGTTCCAGTCTCACACCGGAACTCATACTCAATTTATCCGTTAGACCCCTGTTAAAACTAACATAGGCTGCATATACCTTTTCATCATAATCAAAATAGTTGGACTTATTGTCGTTCCTTGTTGAAGTTCCGTTTTCAATATCATAAAACAAAAAGGTATTATCCGTTTTGACATTACTGAACTTCGATCCCAGACCAAGTTTTCCACCCATGAAGTCCTGTTCATAATCAACTTTAAATGTATAGATATCAATTTCTACCGGTGTATCAGTATTATTCATTGATTCATAAAGCAAGGTCGTCTCTGTGGGATCATAATATTCATTGGGTTGCATTGAACTTGCTTCATTTCTGTATCTCCCATAATCAGCATCTATGTTCAGACTTTGTTTACTGTTATCAAAAACATAATTCAAATTAAATGTCTGGTTATTCCTGCTGACTTCTGAATTATTGCCTGCAATCAGGATACTATCTATTGACGTTGATCCCTGTGAAGCCAACTCGTTTCGGTTATCAGTATTGGTTTCGCCGTCATCTTTTCTTGCTGATACAAGAAACCCAAGCGTTGAGTTTTTACCCACAAAAAAATCGGTACCAAGTCTGATATTAGCCCCTTCTCTTGCGTCAATGATCTCTGTATCAGAATTCATAACCAATCCATTCTGGTAATTAATAAAATCGATTTCCTGCCAGCTGTTTCGGTTATTATACCCTAATGCACCAAACATATTCATATGCTTGTTTCGGTAGTTCCCGCTTGAATTTACATTGCCCCTGACTTTTCTTCCTTTGCTGAGGCTGCTGCTTAAGGATCCGTTTGTACCCAGGTTTTTATCCTTCTTCAAGCGTATATCAATGATACCAGCATTACCTTCTGCTTCGTATTTAGCCCCGGGATTAGTAATAATATCAATTTTATCGATTTGTTCGGCCGGAAGGTTTTCAAGGTATGCTGTCAAGTCAGCTCCGGAAAGAGGCAGTCTTTTTCCATCGACATACATGAGTACCCCATTTCGTCCAAGGATTGAAATATTATTATTGTTATCTACCAGGACACCAGGTGCTTTTCTCAGTAAACCAATACCGTTATCACCAATACTATTAATGGTTCCTTGTACATTAAAAACTGTTCTGTCTGGTTTGACTTCCACGATTGAACGTGTAGCGGTAACCACTGCAGTCTCCAGTTGAACTGAAGCCGATTCAAATTTTATCAGACCAAGGTCCAGGGGATCTGTTCCCGAGACTTTTACTTGATCAATCTGAACATCACCCAGTCCGATGTAACTTGCAGAAAGAAAATAATCTCCGCCTTCTACAGCATTGAATTTGAAATCACCAGCTTCATCAGATGTTTCAACTTTGACCAGAGATGAGTCAGTTGCTTCATAAAGAATAACATTGGCAAACAGGACTGGATTCATATCCGGATCAACAAGCTTGCCTTCAATAAATGATTTTTGAGCGTTTCCCAGCAGAGGTACCAGGAATAGCAATAGTAAGGATTGTAGTTTCATAGTTATGTCTAGATTTTCGAATGATTCATTATAAAAGTGCCTATAAAATTCAGATGAGGAAAAAGTTTCAGATGAATCGGGCTATAAATTCTATGAGATAAAACTATTAGTCGACTTCAATTAGTGATAAATCATGATCTTTTGGCTAACAACAGTCTCCTTGTCAGATAGTTGCAGTATATACACACCTTGATTTAGTTGAGCTAAATTCAGGACCGGAGATGAAGCGAAACTGGCCTTCCTCAGACCCTGCATGTCATATACTATAATTGAATTAAATTTATTGTGATCAGGCAGGTAAACTACCCCGGAAGTTGGATTTGGATAAATGTATGGACTTGCTTCAGTCAGAATATCCAAAGAAGTAGTCATTGGAAGTTCATAACGGTATATTCCTTTTCCATAAGTAGCTGCATACAGCAACCTGGACTCCTTTGTTTTATCTAAATCACATACAGGAACAACTGGCATATCTATCCCTATTTTATTCCAGGATTGTCCCCTGTCAGGCGAGTAGAAAACACCGATATCTGTGGCAACATATAAATGATCTTCAAGGAGATCATCTACCAGGATATCATTGACCGGGATGTCCGGTAATTCTTCTGCGACCGGCAACCAATTGATTCCTTCATTGTCCGAATAAAAAACATGTGAAGTCATTTCCCCGAATCGAAATCCGGAGAGTGTCACATAAATTCCAGTGGACCATTTATCAAACTTTACTGAAGTGACCCATCGTTGAGGCAGGTTGTGAGTGATATCCATGAACGAAGATCCCCCATCCCTGCTCAGCCAAACTTTACCATGATCGGTACCCAAACAAATAGATTGTTCATCCACTGAAGATATATCCAAGGCAGAAAAAGTACCTGTGACAACACCCCCTTCACCAACATTTGGTTGTAGTATTTGTGGAGATAAAGCACTCCATTCTACCCCCCAATTCTCTGTGACATATAAACTTTGAGAAGCAGTATAAATCCTGTCAGGGTTGGCTGGGTCCGGGACCAATGGAGCATTCCAGTTAAAAAAACCTTCCAGCCCTGAAACCCGGTCTTCAAAACTTAATCCACCATCGGATGATACAGCCACATGTCCCCTGGCGACCTGGACCATTATCCTGTTATTATCATGTGGATCCACAAGCACTGAAAAACCGTCTCCTCCCCACAAGTAATTCCATTGATCAGCTTCTCCTCTTGTGGAAAGTATTCCATTATCCTGGGTTCCACCATATATGACATCAGGATTGGACGGCTCTGCTGTACAGGTATAAAATTGAATATTCTCTAGTGCTTTGACATTATAATGTGTAAGACCGCCATCATAACTAATATCTATACCTCCGTCATGACCATCAATATAAAAATCAGGAACGGCTGGATGAGTATAAAAGGCATGATGATCGATATGAGCATCGTAAAAAATCCGTTGCCAGCTATCGCCTCCATCTTCCGAAGCGAACATGTTC
>JAHHJO010000565.1:0-8130 GCA_018680275.1 Bacteroidia bacterium | reverse complement strand
CATGTACATAACCCATGCTGTTCACCACATCCAATGTATTGAAATATGCGGTGATGGTATCATTTATTGATCTGTCAATATTCTGAGACAGGTTTTTCTCATCCTCTACAAGAAACCCTCCGATGTTATCAGCATGACTGTTCAGGTAATGAAAAAACTCATCCTGGGCATTTGGATTTGTGTTTCTCATTTCAGAAATAGCATCTGTAAGCATCTGGTTTCCTGCCTTATCAAGACTGTAGTGTAGTCCTAAAAGCATGCATATATCAATAAAATCCCTGTCCTGGTAAAACTCTTTGTTGCTGATAAATTTGTCTATAACAGGAATAAGGTTCGCGTTATTGAAATCACCTTGAGATCTGTATATCAGAAAGTCCTTAAGACTCCCTGCTTCTATCAATAATTCTGCTTCAGTATCAGGAAATACGGCAGTTTGAAAATTCAAGCTTTGAAACTGTTTCCTGAATTTGACCAAAGCTGTTCTCCTGTTGTTAATATCCCTGTATTTCAAAAGTTTCTGGCTTTGCAGGAAAGCTTTAACTCTTTTATTTTCTATCCCTTCTATGATATTTGTGATCCATATATCACTACTCAACGAGAAACCGATTTGGATTGATTGTCCTATTCGTTGGTTTATTTGCTCGAAGTTAGAGGAGTTGATGATTGTTTCAAGGATATTTTTAAAGTGGTTTTGTGGTCTGTAGTACTTTATATCATCATTAATTCTTCCTCTTAATACGGAGTAACCAAGGGCTTTTGGTAAATATAGTCCTTCATATTCCGAATCGAGTAGATGTTCTTCAATTGATACTAACTGAAGTGGATTGTCATTAGCTACCCTTGTATAAAGATCATGTATTGCGCCTTCGTACTTCTGTACGAGCGCCCTGTAATCATCATCTTCCTCTTCATCAAGGAATTTTTTTAATTCATCTGATGCCTGAATTGCTTTTTTTATTTCTTCCAATTCTGATAAATAGCTGCTATTAAGACTTTCCATAATTTTTGATTTAATACGTAGGAACCTGGTAAAACATCAGTTTTACCAGGTTCCTTTAATCTTCAAAATGTTATTTAAAAAACAACTTAATGGTTGTTTGATTTCTTACTCTTCCTCTTTTACAACCTCATCTGCTGAAACAGCATCAACAGCTTCTTCTGTAACAGACTTTACCTCTTCTTCAACAACTTCGGCAACTTCTTCAGTGGCTTCTGCTGCAGCTTCTACAACTTCCTCTTTCACGGTTTCAGTGGCTTCTGCTTTGGCTTCTGCTTTGGCTTCTGCAACTTCCTCTTTTACTGTTTCAGTTACTTCTGCTTTGACTTGAGCAACCTCTTCTTTTACGGTTTCTGTTGCTTCTGCTTTGACTTCAGCAACTTCCTCTTTCACGGTTTCAGTGGTTTCTGCTTTGACTTCAGCAACTTCCTCTTTTACTGTTTCAGTTACTTCAGGTACTGCAGCCTCAGCTGCTACAGCTTCTTCAGTGACGGCTTCAACATGAGGAGAATCACCTCTAAATGCTTCAGCAGCTTCTGTATCAACAGGCTTCTTGCGTGGTTTGATTTCTCCTGAAACCATTTTCCAGAATTCCTCTCTGGCGCGTATTGTGTCTTCTCTTCTTGCAGCAACTTTAGCTTCTTTGTTGCTGATCCAATCCTGGTACATCTGTTCAGCTTTTTCTTCTGTCAATGCACCTTTTGCAACACCTCTCATAAGATGTTTCTTATAATAGACTCCTTTGAACTTTAAAATAGCTCTGGTGGTATCTGTGGGTTGTGCACCTTTAGATATCCAGCTGAAAGCTTTGTCCCTGTCCAGTTCAATGGTAGCAGGAACAGTCATAGGATTATAAAAGCCAATATTTTCAATGAATTTACCGTCTCTTGGAGCTCTGGCATCAGCGACGACGATGTGATAATAAGGTCTTTTTTTACGACCTCTTCTAGCAAGTCTTATTTTTACAGGCATAAGTTAAAATTTATGTGGTTAAGCCATTCCTGATTACCTCGCCTATCGAGCATCAGAATTTTAACGGCGCAAAGATAATATAATCCTTTAACAAATCAACTTTTCAAATATTATTACTCAACTTTTTATATATATTTAAATTTTTCACTATATCAGCGGCTCTGCCGTATCTTTGACAATCTTAATAATACTGATATTGATAAATACTGAGAAAGATAAAGGTAAAAAGACTAAAAAGGTGACTCCTTTGATGAAACAGTATTTCGACATCAAAAGGAAACACCCGGATGCACTATTGTTATTCCGGGTAGGAGATTTTTATGAAACTTTTGGTGAAGATGCTATTAAGGCTTCCCATATTTTAGGAATTATTCTTACAAAAAGAAACAATGGAGGTTCCAATATTGAGCTTGCAGGATTTCCGTACCACTCTCTTGATCTTTATCTGCCCAAGTTGGTCAAAGCAGGATATCGTGTAGCAATATGCGAACAACTTGAAAAGCCCAGTAAGGAGAAGAAGATTGTTCGCCGGGATGTAACCGAAGTTGTCACACCAGGTGTTACTACAAATGAAAGTATACTGGATTCATCGCAGAATAACTTTCTTGCATCCCTTTTTTTTGAGGACAATAAAATCGGTATAGCCTTCCTGGACATCTCGACGGGTGAATTTATCGTTCACCAGGGTAACAGGCATTCGATCGAAAAATTGATTCAGAGTTTTGAACCGAATGAGGTTTTATATTCAAAGAAGCAAAAAGGGCAACTTGAAGAAATCCTTGATTCCTCTGTGTATAAATTTGGCCTTGATGAATGGTTTTTTGATGCTGATTATAACAGGGATATTCTACTGGAACACTTCAAGGTGGTTTCACTTAAAGGCCTGGGCTTAGAGGAACTGGGCCTTGCACAGGTTGCATCAGGAACTATCCTTCATTATTTATCGACAATTCAGCAAAGAAATATAAGTCATATTCATCAGGTTACAAGAGTACAGTCTGACAAGTATATGTGGCTTGATCGTTTTACAATAAGGAATCTTGAACTTGTACGAAGCAACCATGAAAGTGGTATTTCCCTGCTTGAGGTTATAGATAGGACCAAGACACCAATGGGTGCAAGGATGTTGTCCAAATGGATGGTTCTTCCTCTAAAATCAATTTCCGAAATTGAACAACGTCTTGATTGTGTTGAAACACTATATGAGGATGAATCTTTAAGGGAAAACCTTGGTGAACAGTTAAAGAAGGTAGGAGACCTCGAAAGAATGACTTCACGAATTCCAATGGGTAAGATCAACCCAAGAGAGTTTCTGGGTATCAGGAATACTCTGCGTGTGGTTGAAAAGCTCAAGGAATCTGTTCTTGTAAAACAATCCAACCCTATTTTCACCAAGCTTGTGCAAGGACTTGATGAGTGCCGGAAATTTACAGAGCTCATTGAAAATTCAATCGATGAGGATGCACCTGTACTACTGAAGAAAGGTCAAGTTATCAAGGAAGGATGGAATGAAGAACTGGATGAGTGGCGTCATGTTTCAAATAATGCAAAGGATTTATTGATTAAGTTGCAAACCAAAGAGATACAAAATACCGGTATCACCGGATTGAAGGTAGGCTTCAATAATGTATTTGGATACTATCTCGAGGTAACCAATAAATACAAGGATCAGGACCTTATACCTGAAAACTGGATCAGGAAACAAACACTCAAAGGATCCGAAAGGTATATTACACCTGAACTAAAAGAACTGGAATCAAAAATATTACAGGCGCAGGAGAAAATTTCAGAATTGGAAGAAAAGCTGTTCATTGAACTGGTTGCCAAATCTGCTGGTTATGTATCTACCCTGCTCAATAATGCAAATATTCTGGCACAACTGGACTGTTTTTATTCATTCTCTGAACTCGCTGAAAAAGGACAATATGTGCGTCCTAAAATCAATGATTCTTTGGTACTTGATATTAAAGCTGGGAGACATCCTGTGATTGAGACGCAGCTTGAAGCGGATAAGCCATATGTTCCAAATGACGTGTACCTTGATCCAGAAAGGCAACAGATCATTATGATAACCGGTCCTAATATGTCTGGTAAAAGTGCAGTCTTACGCCAAACTGCATTGATCACTTTGCTTGCACATATGGGGTGTTACGTGCCAGCAGAATCCGCATCAATAGGTATCGTCGATAAAATATTTACGCGGGTTGGAGCATCGGATAACATATCCAGTGGAGAATCCACCTTTATGGTGGAAATGAATGAGACTGCAAGTATTTTGAATAATCTTTCTGCACGCAGTCTAATCATTTTGGACGAAATCGGGAGAGGAACAAGTACCTACGATGGTATTTCTATCGCCTGGGCTATTGCAGAATATCTGCATGATGATGGACATCTAAGACCCAAAACACTTTTTGCTACGCATTACCATGAGCTTAATCAGCTTGCTGAAAGTTTTGAAAGAATAAAGAACTATAACGTTGCCACAAAAGAAGTCGAAGACAAAGTCATATTCCTCAGAAAACTTGTGCCCGGATCATGTGAGTCAAGTTTTGGAATTCATGTGGCACAGATGGCAGGGATGCCATCATCGCTTGTAAAGAATGCCAATGCCTTGCTTAGGGAACTCGAATCAAAATCTGTACATCAGAAATCTGAAATCCAATCAGCTATCCAGGATCATCAGACATCCAGTAGTTTTCAATTGGATATTTTTGACAAAGGAGACAGTGAATGGTTGGAAATAAAAGCGGAACTTGAAAAACTGGACATCCAAAGTATGACGCCTATAGAATGTATGCTAAAACTTAAGGAGTTGTCAGAAAAAATAAAAGGAGATCAATAGTATATCGATCTCCCCTTTTTCCAGCCTCTTATAAACCTAGTTGGCTATTACTAATTTCTTTAAGGCAATCTTGTCTTTTGATCTCAGCTGTACAAGATAAACTCCTCCAGTTAAGTCACTGATATCAATTATTTCTGAGATACCATTTGATTGATAGGTTCTCTTATAGTTCTCTTGTCCCAGTAATGAAATAACAGAAAGTTCAACTTCCTCAACCCTGTCCAGTTTTATATCAATTGAAACAAATCCTGATGCCGGATTCGGATGTAACTTGAAATCATTAATAAAATCTATTTCATTTACATTGGTAGAACTTTGAACTGTGTAAGTCTCTTCAATTGTACAACCTTTAGTATCTGTAATTACAACATGATATTCTCCTGCCGGAAGATCGATGAGTGATGTCTCTGTGCTTCCGTGATCCCAAAGGACCATGAAACCACCGTTGCCTCCAGCGATTTCAAGATCAATTGTACCATTGTCTAATCCGCCACTTGTATGTTCAACAAGCGCTTCCACTGTGATCTCTTCAGGTTGAACGATGTCATAAGTTTCCTGTAGTACTTCACCAGACGCATCTTTGACGACAAGTGAGTATGTTCCGGGACCTAATGATTCTACAGGATTACCTGTCAGAATATTTCCGTTTTCATCTTCCCAGCTATATTCAAATCCTGGTAAACCACCAAACACGGTAACTGCAATACTTCCGTCTGTAGCACCATAACAACTGATATTATAAATTACTGAAGACATTTGCATCGCTGTTTTTGCCAGAATTTCCTGACATTCCGTGCTTGTTCCGCAATCATTTGTAGATGATAAACACACATTGTAATACCCTGCGGTCGAATAAGTATGAACCGGATTTTCTTCAGTTGAAGTACTACCATCTCCGAAATCCCAAAGTCTGTCCGTTATCGTTCCTTCTGATTCATCAGTAAAACTGAAGTCGAAATCTGCATTTTGATAAATGAATGCCGCCGATGGCACATCATCCAGGTCGGCATCTACGGCTACATTCAAACTTGATTCACAACCATTTTCATTGGTTACAATGACTGTATAAATACCAGCTTCATTGACTTCGACATCTTCTTCAGTTGAAATCAGTTCCTGTTGGGCGTTATACCAATTTATAGTCACGTTCGGTCCAGTAATATTTAAGTCTATAATTGAACTTGCATTATTACATCCCAGGACATCCGGTGTCTCAACACTTATCTCAGGTAAGGCATTGGCCTCTACTTCAAAGCTTGAAGTTGATATACAACCCGAAATTGTGTTTTCGATTTCTACATCCACAGTAGCACTGCTAGATACATTGATGCATGGTTCGTTTCCTACGATTATACCATCTATATACCAGTTTGCAATTTCATTTGCATCAAGTTCGACACAAAGTTCTGTGCTGTTATTCTCACAAAATCCGAGATCTCCTGCAAGATCAACCGTTGGCTTTTCAAGCGCTTCTACCACTACTGTTTCTTCATTTGTACATCCACTTGCATTATTAGTGATTACCACGGTAACGTCACTATTGTCATTCACGGTAATACATTCTGAGCTACCCGCGTCCTGTCCATCAACAAACCAGTTTGCAGATTCATCATCTTCAAGTTCTACGCAAAGCTCGGTATTACTGTTTTCACAAAACTCCAATTCTCCCATGAGGTCAACCAATGGTTCATCCAGTGCCGTGATTGCAACATTCTCGTCGCTACTACATCCATTTATTGTGTTTGTTACAATGACTGTAACATTACTTCCTTGAGTAACTGTTATACAGTTAGTGTTACCTTCAGAGCTTCCATCGACAATCCATTCGGGCATTTCTTCCGGACCTACGGTAACGCAAAGTTCTGTTTCGAATCCAGGACATATATCCAGGTCGCCGGCAAGGTTGATTATTGGTGTGCCTGCTTCTTCAACAATGGTGTTTGCCACAGAAACACAACCACTTATCGTATCTGTAACTATAAGGGAATAGGTTCCTGCAGATCCTACATTAATATCAAGTAAAGCTGGATCAGAAAGAATTTCCCCATCAAGCGTAGTCCATTGATAGACTGTCAATGAATCTTCTGATCCTGATCCACTCAGCGTAGCAGTGGCATTGCTGCAATCAATATCATTCAGGGTTGTTGCAACTACTGCGGGTGAATTGAGGTTCAGGTCAACTACAACGGTCGCATATGAGGAGCATTCCAGTTCATCATCATACACTTCAAGTGTATAAATTCCTGCGGAATCTACCTGTACCTGGAATCCGGAGCCTACAAAATTATTTGTTGGATCAAACCAGTTGTATTCTATGAAGTTGCCAACAGAACTACTGTCTGCATTTACCCAGACAGTATCGGTAAGACAATTAAATGATCCTAATGCCTGTGCCATGGCAAGTGGTGCTTCGTCTACTTCTACTGTAAACTGGACAAAGGTTTCGCAACCATTGCCATCTGAGACTGTGACGTCGTATTCACCTGCTTCAATAGTGATAAAATCATTGGTTGTTTCAAAATCTTCAAAAGTGAAAGTAAACGGATATGTTCCGCCATCTACAATAAAGTCTACTTCACCAATACCATTTCCTCCACATTCAGCATTTTCCACTTCTGTTTCTACAACAAGTTCATCCGGTTCGTCAATAAAATAGTCAAAATCAAACTGGCATCCGCTGTCTAGATCGGTCACTTCCAATTCATAATCACCACCATCTATACCGTCCAGAACAGGAGTTGTTGCGCCATTTGACCAATCATAGACAAAATTGCCTGAGCCTCCATCCATTTCAACTTCGAGATATCCAGAGAAATCATTATTACAGAGCAGATCCTGTGCATCTACCAGCATAACTTCAGCAATATTCTGATTGTCTACTTCTATTGGTCCCATTTCGAATTCGAAACCATTGGAATCCGAAAGAGTGACGTAATATTCGTCATTTTCAAGATCTGTCTGATCCTGTTCATCAGATCCATTCGACCAGTCATAATCCACTGCCCCATAACCTCCATTTACCATAAGGTCAATTCCTGAAGTAAAACAATCAGAGTCTTGCACAACTGCTGTTGAAAATACCATTTGGAAAGATTCAAGAAGCCAGTTCTCCCATTCACTGGAAGAAGCCTGTCCTACTTCATATACTTTCTTGTTTGGTGCAATACCATAAAGTGTAGGGTAATAATTAATATTGAAATCGTTGTTCACTGCAGAGGCTTCTGATGAAGGTGGATTAAGAATGGGATATGTTACACCTGCAGTCCAGTCTCCGATACTGCCTCCTGAACAACCTGAAGGTCCATAAATACAAGGC
>JAHHJO010000296.1:0-4079 GCA_018680275.1 Bacteroidia bacterium | reverse complement strand
AGTGTTTTAATGCTCAGGATTAATTAGATTTGGAAGGACGTGTGGTTTAAACCACACGTCAATTACATAACAGGTCTTATGAAGTAATAGAAATGACAATATGCCTGCAGCTTTAATTAAATGGTCGTTTTGATTCGATCGAATGTATCAGCTGTAGTTCGACAAACCAAAGCGTTTTAATTTTCAGAATTAATTCGATTTGGAAGGACGTGTACACGTCAATTATATAACAGGTCTTATGAAGTAATAGAAATGACAATATGCCTGCAGCTTTAATTAAATAGTCGTTTTGAATCGATCAAATGTATCAGATGTAGTTCGACAAACCAAAGTGTTTTAATGCTCAGAATTAATTCGATTTGGAAGGACGTGTGGTTTAAACCACACGTCAAATACAATATCATGTAGCTTATATAGGTCATTGATTCAATGAAGTGTCACTTTTCCAGCCATATATTAATAATAGGCTAATTTAAAATGATCATTCTTTGGACCTGAACCTTCCTATTATCGATTAAATTAAAATAGTAAAGCCCCGGTATATTTCCGGTCAGATCAATATCATGTTCATATCCTTTCAGATCGGTCACAATTTTGATCAAGGTTCCATTTGTGTTATATACCAACAACTGACATTCATCAGAAAATTTTGATTTAGCACGCAATGTTACCTGGCCATTGGAAATCGAAGGATAAACACTAAATAATTCATTTGTCTGCGATAGTTCGTTTGTATGTGTTGTAATACAATTGATTGATGCAGATCCTCCAAAGCTTAGTTGAAACCCATTGCCACTTAATGAAAAGTCATTAACCATAAGTAGATAAATATCATCTTCAAAAGCATCAACAGGTGCCAGGAAATTATTATCCATCTCTGAACATCCTGCCGTTTCTACTAAGTCAGTCTCTCCAAATGCAAGACCGGTGGATCCTGTGCAATTTGCAACAATTGTGGAATCCGTTCCAACGCTTTGACCACTGGCCATACACCGGATGATTTCTTTATCATTGCAGCCATTGTTCATCTTGAAAAGTATGAAATCAAGATCCTGGCTTTCATTATCTGGCGTCAAGGTGAAGACCATTTGTCCTTGCTCAGTGATTGAGAAAGAAATCCAGATTGAATTGTATTCTGTACCGACACAAGAAGATTGGATGCCTTGATCCGGATCTCCAATACCTTGGGTGATATCAATAGAGAATGGAGAATCGCCACATAGGATTAACGGGTTCTCACAATCCTTGTATTCCTGGCTTGATGATAATACAGGAATCAACATCATGAACATGAGGATAATGTACTTGCTTTTCATCTGCATTAAGATATTGTGAAATAGGGTATAAAAAAAGTTATAAGACGTGTGGTTTAAACCACACGTCAAATGAAGTCATAGAAATGATAATATGCTTTCGGATTATACAGTGAGCTACCGATACAGTATGTGAATTGGATTTGTAAAGACGTGTGACTTAAGTCACACGTCAGGTACCCTCCACAAGTCAAATATATCACACATCAAATGAAGTCATAGAAGTGATAATATGTTTACGGATTATAAAGTGGGCTATCGATACAGTATGTGAATTGGGTTTGGAAGGACGTGTGACTTAAGTCACACGTCAAGTACCCTCCACACGTCAAATATATCAGAGGTCAAATGAAGTCATAGAAATGATAATACGCTTACGGATTATACAGTGGGCTATCGATACAGTATGTGAATTGGGTTTGGAAAGACGTGGAACGTGTGACTTAAGTCACACGTGAAGTACCCTCCACACGTTTTATCAATTTATTACTCGACAGAGAGAATTTAATTAAACCGCCATGCCACGAACCTGCTTTTCTTATTTCCAAGTTGCATTTCAACGACCCTGACTTCAGTAGCTTCTGTTTTGTTGATCGCGCGTTTCACTTTCTTGATATGTTCCCTGCTGGAAACGAGGGATGTGAACCAGAATACCTGTGATTTGAATTGTGTACTTTCTTCAACCATTTTCTTTATAAATGCTACTTCTCCACCTTTAAACCATAATTCTGAAGATCGTCCTGCAAAATTACGGTTGTCTTCTTCGCTTAGTTTTAGATTCCTGACTTTGCGACTATTTTTTTTATGGGCATCCGTCATACTCTTGTAGAATGGAGGATTACAAACAACCACATCAAAGAAGTCATTGGGCTTAATGATATTGTTTAAGATACTTTTTTTGAAAAGTTGATGACGAATTTCAATGTTTGAAAGCTGAGGGTTGTTGTCAATAAGGTCTTGAGCATTCTTTATGGCATCAGGATCAACTTCACTGGCCGTACATTTCCAGTTGAAATGACATGTAGCCAGTATGGGGTAAATCAGGTTGGCCCCGGTTCCAATATCGAGGAGGTGCACATCTTTCTTTGATAAAAGTTCTTCAATGTAAAGGAGGTAGTCCAGCCGTCCCGGGATTGGAGGACAGAGATAGTTTTCAGGTATGTCCCATGAAACACCATATCCAGATTTAAGCAAAGCTGTATTTAAGGCTTTTACAGCATTTTTGTCGCCAAATCTTATGCTCTTGTTTCCATGAGTATTAACAAAGACATATTCTTCTAAAGGTTTATGATCATTTATCAGTTTGTCAAAATCGTAATCTTTTACAAAAGGGTTTTTGTGATGCATGTTGTTGTCATTATTGCAATAAAGCTTTTAGAGCTCCTTAATGCTTATGAGTTCATATTTAATGCTACAAATGTAAGCTATTAAAAAAGATATGTTTTTGAACGTATATATTTCAAATAGTATCATTGTCCGGTCACAAGCCGCAGAATTTCTAAGTATTTTCACGACCGTTATTTAAAGACCATGACAGAAGTTGCTATCTCAAAACGAATTGCTAGTCAATTGAATATATCATTCCGTGCTGTAAATAATACGATAGGTTTATTGGAGCAAGGCGCTACTATTCCATTCATTTCCCGATACAGGAAGGAAGCAACAGGGTCTCTCGATGAAGTTGCAGTAAGCCATATTGATGGAGCCTGGAATGATCTTAGGGCACTGATTAAAAGGAAGCAATTTGTCCTGGAGAAAATCCATGAACAAGATCGATTAACACAGGAGCTAAGAAAGAAAATTGATGACTGCTGGGATGCTGTTGTTATTGAAGACATCTATCTTCCATATAAAACAAAGAGGAAAACAAAGGCATTTGTTGCCAAAGAAAATGGTCTTGAACCCTTGGCTGAATTGATCTGGAATCAGAGATTAAATAATCCGGAAATGGAAGCCAAAAGATATCTTGGCAAAAAGATCAGAAACACAGATGACGCATTGAATGGTGCAAGAGATATTCTTGCGGAACGGGTTAATGAAAGTCCCGAGGTCAGAAACAGGATCCGGGCATTATTCAGCAGGACAGCAGATTTAACTTCCAAAGTAGTTGCTAAGAAAAAAGAGGAGGCAGGCAAATACAAAGATTACTTTGATTACTCAGAAGCAGCAAAGAAAGCACCGGCACATCGTATCCTTGCTGTATTCAGGGCAGAAAATGAAAAAATGCTCAAAGTAAAAATAGAAGTGAATGAGGAAGATGCTTTATTCCAGATTGAAAGACTACTTATCCGAAGAGATTCCAGCCCGGCATGCAAGGCACAGCTTAGACTGGTCATCAAGGATGCTTACAAACGCTTATTGGCACCATCTATAGAAACGGAATTCAGAAACTTTTACAAGGATAAAGCAGATGATGAAGCCATTAGCGTTTTTGCAGAAAACCTTAAGCAGTTGCTTTTGGCTCCTCCTTTAGGCAATAAGAAAGTGATGGGGATTGATCCAGGGTTTAGGACGGGTTGCAAACTGGTTTGTCTTGATGAAAATGGTCAACTTGAATTCAACAGCACGATTTATCCTCATCCACCTCAGAACAGGACAATTGAGGCTTGTGCTGAAATTGAACAGCTAGTTGATAAATATAAAATAGAAGCGATAGCCATTGGTAATGGAACAGCTGGCAAAGAAACACTTGCTATACTCAAATCGATCCCATTTGAAAAACCGATTGATTTATTTTTAGTTAATGAAAATGGGGCATCTATATAT
>JAHHJO010000264.1:0-10636 GCA_018680275.1 Bacteroidia bacterium | reverse complement strand
ATCCATTCTCATCTGTTGTTGTCAGCGTATAGTTTTCTCCATCTTCAGGGGTAGTGGCAAAAGTAACTTCGCTTTCGTCATCATCTATCTGTCCGGTCCCATCATTGGTCCAAAGGAAATCTGTAACCACAGAAGGGTCACCTACATTTCCATCGAGGTCAAGATTATCAGATCCACATATCGGATCGTTGGTGATAATATCAGGTGTGCCTTCCCAGCACATAATAATGACACTCGAAAATGTGTTTGTCTCATCCATTGCCCAATTTTGATTAGTAATGAAAATGTCAGCTAATTCTTCTCCATTTGTACAAAATATAGGACTTGAGTAAGTATTCATTTGTTCATTATCTGTGGTACCAGGTTCTCCAATAAGTTCTTCATTAACTATAATTCCAGAGATAGAGAATTGCATCCACATAAAATCCCAACAAGGGCTGCAACCGGCACTTTGGTTTTCTGGATCACCATTGCAAGGATTTGGGCATTCATCTGAAGATTCCATGTTAGAAGAACCTTCCCATGGCAGACTAAAAGCGTAATCAACTGAAAATTGAATAGAAGAACAATTGCTAATATCTATATCTTCATAATTATCGACTATAGTTCCATTTAAGTCAGTATATGATTGACCAGCAAGATCAACATTGATCGGACTTTGTGCATTTACATTAAATACACAGATCAGAAATATAAAAAAAAGAAGTACTCTCATGCTGGTTTATAAAGACAAAGAATCTAATTAAAAACGTAATACCCGGTCCATTTGTAAGCAGGGAGGGTAATACAACTTATTAATTCTGTATAATTCAATAAATATAGACTTCATTTTCCAATTGACTATAGGACAATGTCGATAATTAACAGGCGTAAATACATTACTTGGTATTTACTTTAATTGTATCAATTTCAATCCATTTCCTCTGCTTGCTCAATTAAGTAAATTATATAGTAATTTTGCGCCCAGCAAATAAAATTTGGATGACACATCAGCTCAATGAACAGGAATTAGTACGCAGGGAAAATCTTCAGAAAATGATTGATATGGGAATCAATCCCTACCCCAGTGAGACTTATGATATCAGCAATACAATCAAAGAAATACTGGAAGGACACAATGAAGGAAGTGAAGAATTCCAGAATGTCAGGATAGCAGGTCGCCTAATGAGCAGAAGGATTATGGGGAAGGCTTCCTTTGCAGAGATTCAGGACAGTACTGGCCGTATACAGATTTATGTAAGCCGGGATGATATATGTCCGGGTGAAAATAAAGATATGTACAACCAGGTTTTCAAAAAACTGGTTGACCTGGGAGATTTTATCGGAATTGAAGGATATGCATTTTTCACTAAAACAGGTCAGTTAAGTGTCCATGTGACCAAACTGGTAATGCTCAGTAAATCCCTGAAGCCTCTCCCTGTGGTTAAAACAGATGCTGAAGGTATAGCTCATGATGTTGTCACCGATCCTGAATTCAAGTACAGGCAAAGATATGTTGATCTTAATGTAAATCCTGAGGTCAGGGAAACCTTTATTCAAAGGTCAAAAATGATTAATGCCATGAGGCAATTCATGGTTGATCGTGGATACCTCGAAGTAGAAACACCTATCCTGCAACCAATGTATGGCGGTGCAGCAGCACGTCCTTTTACAACGCATCATAATACACTGGATACAACCTTCTATCTCAGGATTGCCAATGAACTCTATCTCAAAAGACTGATTGTAGGTGGATATGACGGAGTATTCGAGTTTGCAAAGGATTTCAGAAATGAAGGAATGAGCAGATTCCATAATCCCGAGTTTACCCTTATGGAATTGTATGTGGCATACAAGGACTATAATTGGATGATGGACTTTACTGAAGAAATGCTTGAATATGTGGCGATGCAAGTCCATGGAACTACCGAAGTCCAGGTCGGTGAAAATATAATCAGTTTTAAAAGACCATGGAAACGATACACCATGTATGAAGCCATTGAACATTTTACTGGTGTAGATATCTCAGATATGGATGAAGATACTTTGAGGAAAACGGCTGATGGAATGGATATACATGTAGATAATACCATGGGTAAAGGAAAGATCATCGATGAGATTTTCGGTGAGAAATGCGAACACCAGTTGATCCAGCCTACCTTTATTACCGATTATCCTGTAGAAATGTCACCCCTGGCCAAAAAACACAGATCAAAAGAAGGCCTGGTTGAACGGTTTGAAGCGATTTGCAATGCAAAGGAGATCTGTAATGCTTTTTCCGAATTGAATGATCCGATAGATCAACGCGAAAGATTTGAAGAACAGTTGGAATTGGGTAAAAGGGGAGATGAAGAAGCCATGCAGCTGGATGAAGACTTCCTGCGATCCCTCGAATATGGAATGCCTCCTACAGCTGGAATCGGGATTGGTATTGACAGGTTAGCCATGATCATGACAAACCAGGATTCTATACAGGATGTCATTTTCTTTCCACAGATGAAACCTGAAGTATAAGTTAAGCACAGTTGATTCAAATTTCCTGATGCTTTATTTTCTGATTTACTGATAGATAGGGTAGTGCGTGTCAGATATTAGAGAATATTAGCGCATTTTATCTTTACGCGGCCCTTCTTTCATAACTGCATTCGGGTTTTGATCTATTTGTATTTTAAGTACAGTTGTACAATCTTCAATCAATGCTTCAAAAACACTACCTGTCTCCACTTCAAAACCTGAAAGTAATTCCATTTCATCTCCTGCAGTAAACAAGATATCCTGGCCGGTAATAATGGTAGCATCACTGTTTATATAATCTTTGGCGTTGTATTCATCCATTGATATGGTATTGATTGTCAATGAATCTCCTTCGCATTCGATAACTGAACATCCCTCATCAATATGCGCGTTACAATTATTGTCAATACCATCACATAACTCAGCAGCTGCCGGATTAATTGAACTATCATTATCATCGCAGTCCAGAAAATTACCCACATATCCAGGGGGAATACTGCACGTTGTCTGGTAGACAGAAGCATCTCCAAAAGAATCCATGTCAAAATCCTGGTAGACAGTCATTGGCGTATTACAATCAATTCTGACAAGTGTCGTAGCTGATGAAAACGCCAAATCACCCTGTGCAGAAGTGACATATGCGGTGTTGCTCAGGTAGTTGGCATCTAAAACGGAAATATTATCAATATACCAGCCTGTTTCGAAGGTATTATTGTCAGAACCAAAAAAGAACCTGATATAGACAGTTGAATTTGCATAATTACCCAGATCTGCAAATGATTCTATATACCCGTTGCTATCACCTGTAAATGCAGGACGATTATCAATATCATTGTTACTGGAATTTCCAAGGACACCATTGTATCCATTTACAAAAAATGAAGGTCCCAAATCGGTCCAGCTTGAACCATCGGTCGAAATCTCTACCATGCCTCCATCCCAGTTTGCTTCCGTATCATAGTCGTGCCAGAACGTTAAAACCGGATCTACTCCCAGTTGAATGAGGCTGGAAGTCAGGTATTGTGAATTATTGGGTCCAACGTTTGGTACAAACCAACTTGTACTTGTTCCATTAAAAGGATTTGCAGTACTTGTTGTGAAAATGTCCGTTCCTTGTCCCGAACTTATTGTCCAGTTGGTTGTGCCGTTTTCCACTCCATCAAAAAAGCTGATCATGGAATTTTCAATATTGTCCGTTTCAATTGCATAATCACATGTCACTGTTGAATCAACATTAAGCGTACCGACATTGATCGTAATAATGTTATTGTTGATGGTACCGCAGGATAAAGAACCGGGAACCAGGCTGGTGTTCAATGGCAAGGTATCCTTGATTATAACATTGGTAAGGTCTGTATCATAATAATTGCTGACTGTCAGTACATATGAGAGGTCTGTACCGGATTCAATAATTGAACCGGCTGTTTTTGTAATCACAATTGTATCAAGGCAGGAAGGTGGTGTGTCGAAAGCTTCTATTCCATCATTTACGGATGCGCTGCTTCCCTGGGAAGCGCTGAATCCTAATCCTCTTTTAGCAAAAGCTTCCCATATCAGGCATTCGTTGGCACCTCCGTTCAAATTCTGATCTGCCTGTAAAATAGCATCTCTTCCATCTATAAATCCTGGACTGCAAGGTTGCAGTTTCAGCGCTTCAATGACGAGTTCCATCGCCATATTATTTCCTCCGGTTCCGGAATATAAATTTGAATCCCAGCCATATTGGTCGATGAGTGCCCAGGTCATTTCCCAAAGCATGGCCGACCAGACTGAACCTACACCGTGCGGAATTGAAACAGCTGAAATATCTCCATAAGTGTGCGGATTGACATTCAGGTCTGTAGTATACGGGTGCTGTCGTATTCCGTCATCATTAAGAGCTTCCCCGAGAAGATATGATCCCATTCCCCTTGTAGAAAGACCTATATCGCTATCCTGCATAGTCATAACCAAACCGAACCAATCGCTCCATCCTTCCCCCATTTGTTCATCATTATTCAGACAGGAACTGCTTGCAGGACCTCCAGTCAACCTGATCGAAATGCCATGTCCGTATTCATGTATGATAACACCATTTTCAAAATCACTGTCTTTCAGAACAGGGGAGTTCCTGTCCAGCGTGATATTCACACCCGGCAGGTAGGCCTTTATGGAATCACAATTTAGTTTACTGATCATAATGGAGGGTATCGTTATACTTGCATCTGTTCCACCCATTGTAAAAGGGGGATCAACCGTATTCTGGCATATCACAGCAGCAACAGCGCCGGCATCCTGGGCATTTTTAACCTTTACAGTAAAGTTGCAACTACCCCTGTCAATCAGGGCAATATTACCATTGATTGCTCCCGGGTTTGTCAAAGTATTACAACCGTCAAGAGGTGTTGCAAGAACCAGGTTACCGGTGATTGTATTATCTGCAGGCCCAAAATCGGCACCGCCACAACCATAATACCTTTCAAGGTTTACCGGGGAATTGATATTAACTAAATTATAGGTGGCGGAGCTCCACTCAAACATCTGCATCCTGGGTTTGGATCCGTCCGGCGGGGTGGAAAAATTTGCGTTATTGTTACCTGAACCATCCTGTGCATCTGCCAGAACATAATCATTTCCAGAACCACCATTCCCATAATTGTTACTTTGGAAATTACCGGCGGATTCATCAAAACCATACTGGTACCATACATCGTGCATGATATTATTCCAGTAAAATAAATTTGTAATGGCAGCATCCTGGTAGTCTACCGGATCATCATGTTCATCAAATGTATAGTCAAAAACAAGGCCTGTACCACCGTCAGGACTGTAGCCCGTCCCGTTGTCTCCATTCCGGTCTTCCTGGGCATGAACATTATTCCCTCTTGTGATCGTGAATTCATTGCCTGCAGATCCGTCTGTATCATGCCATCCATAAGGAGAGGCGTTAGAGGCCGCATTCCAGGGGTCAGATTCCAGGGTTCTTGTGCCATCAAGTGGACTCATAAAAGGAAATGACAATACATTATAGCTGGATGCCATGGCAGGACTATTGGCTAAACCTGATTTAACAACAGACCAAATATTTTTGGTCCAGATTTCAGGATTTTTATGATTTAAGTCTTCATCATGATTTGAATGGCACTCCAGTGTCCAGCATACCTTTTCAAGAACTTCTCCGGTTATGGCATCAACAAATATTTGCCACCATTTATTCGTCGCCCGATCATGCACTGCAATTTCATATGACAAAAGGATGTTCTTGCCTGAAGGGAGATATACAAGTTTAATAGTAAATGCGTCATGGCTGACTTCATTTTGATCATATCGACGAAATTTGTCCGGGCGATCAGAATTTTGTTCTAATAGTCGAAGTGTACCGGTTTCATTATTTCCCAGGTGAATCATTGCAGAGAGAAAAGCATCTTCATGACTCAAAGAAGCCTCTGATGCATTTATTTTGTCAGAATGATTTTTAATAAAGCCCTGGTTAAAGGAAATAACTTCATTGTCTTTCAGATGAAGAGCACTATTGGTACTTTCAAGCTGGATACCTCCGAATGCCTGTTTGAAATATATGTGGTAGACCCCGCTTTTGACGGATGTGTATTCATCTGTAATAAAGACTTCACTGATATCATCCCGATTTAATCCTAATTCAATGAAATTGGTGTCCAGGTAACCACGGACTATATTTTCAGCATCTTGCTGACCAAAAATAGAATTGGTGCTCAGAAATAAGATAATTATTAATATAAATCTCATTATCGAATTTTGAGTTAGGATTATATGGCGACAATCATGTATGGAATCAGAACTTAAAAACAAGACAAAAATAAAAACCAGGACTTCTTACACAATAAAAATGGAAAATTTAAACTGCAGAATTGAAGATAGTACATCCTGAAATATAATTTGTCTGAAGGTGCTGTTAGTGATAAATGATTTGAACGTAATGTCTTAAACAGTCATTATTGACATTTTAATCATCCCATTTATTCAAAATATCACTTAAAAGATTGAATACTAAAGGAATTGATGCAAAATAGTTTTCTTAGTAATACGTTTTTATACCATACCCTATCCAAGTGAAAGTAATTATTGCTTTAAATACGCCTTTGCTGGCTGACAAGATACAAGACTATATTGTCCAATGTGGTCATAGCATCTCCTATCAAATCACAGAAGAAGATTCCCTTGCTGATTTTATTGATCTGAATGAACCTGATGTTCTTATCAGTTCTTTTGATGATGCCGGAGAATATACGCGATTGGAACCTTACATGGATCGTTTTCTTCCTGTTATATTTATAGATACGCAGGAAAATCGAGATCATTATGAGTTTTCAAGCAAATTTAGTGTAAGCAGGTATATCGTTTACCCTTTTCCCATGCTGAGTCTTAAAAGCATCCTGGATGAGTTGGAGGATGGGGTACATCACCTTTATTCCCATAATTATGTCAAAGGGAGATATATTTTCGTGCGTCACAATAATGAATTTGAGAAAATAAATATTGCTGATATAGACTACCTCTATTCTGAAGGAAATTATACAAACATTTTTGTAGGGAATGAAAAATATGTGGTCAAATATTCTTTATCCAAATTACTGGCATTATCCAATTTTGATATTATGATAAGGATTCACAGGAATCATGCTGTCCAAAAACTGGATATAGAAAAATTGAATTTCAGCAACAGGACCTTGATTGCTAGAGGCACCACTTTCCCTTTTGGACGCACCTATACAAAAGCGATCAGGCGAATCATGAATTTACCATCCAGAGATTAAACACTCACCGAAATTCTGTGAACCCCTGGTGTGAACTTTTTTGATATCAGGAATTTCACTGTTTCATAAACCTTTTCATCACCAACGAAATCGAGGTCTTTCAGATCAAGGATTAGTACGGGAAAAGATGTAATATTTCTTATGTATTCAAAATAGGAATCCTGGATCCTTTTCAGGTAATCCGGTTTCATATCCAGTTCATAATGCCTGTTTCTTTCTTTGATATTTTCAATCAGGTAATCCACATCTCGATGCAGGTAAACAAGGATGTCTGGTTTAGTAAATGAATTGTTAAGGACAGAAAACAACATTTGGAACAGACGGTATTCTTCTTCCTGGAGATTTTTCCTGGCAAATAACTGTGTCTTTATAAAACTAAAATCTGCAATAATATAGTCTGTAAACAGGTCTGGTGATGCGTTCAAATTTTGCAGCTGTTTGAATCTTTCTGTCATAAAGAATAATTCAACCGTGAAGGCATAACGTTCAGGGTTTTGATAGAAAAGCGGCAGAAATGGGTTGTCACCAAATTGTTCGAGTAAAGGCCGTCCATTTATGTCATGACATAACATATCAACCAATGAAGTTTTCCCACTGCCAATGTTACCTTCTATGCAAATGTATTTATATGGAATCGTTACGCTCATTGCTCATAAACACTTACAGTGCTATTGTCATTGCATTCTTTTAATAATTCTCGAATTGTTACACCATGGACCGGATGTATTAAGTCCGGGCAAATGTCGATTAGCGGAATGAGTACAAAATTACGATTTGTTATCTGAGGATGGGGTATAATCAGATTATGATTTTCTTTAATTTCTTCTCCGTAGAAAAGAATGTCAATATCGATAACTCTTGGTCCCCATTTTTTAGTCGGGACTCTGCCCATTTTCTTTTCAATTTTCTGAATATTGGTGAGGATATCCTCGGGGGACTTGTTTGTGATGATATGGATAGCCTGGTTAAGGAACATGTCCTGTTGTGTATCACCCCATGGTTCTGTTACATAAATTCTGGATTTATTAACAATCATACCTAACCTCCGCGAGATGAGGATCAATGCCACTTCCATAGAATGTAACCTGTCACCTACATTTGATCCAAGATGTAAAATACAATCCTGCAATCAATTAGGTTTTATTTGATATGGCATCCAGGTATTTAGTAAGCTCTTCTTTCACTTTTGGAAACAGAATGAACAGACCAATCATATTCGGAAATACAAGTGCGAGTATCATGGCATCTGAGAATCCCCAAACTGATTCCATGTTGGCAGCAGCACCAATAACAATAAAAATGAGAAACAGGATTTTGTAGGTCAGATTTGAAATCTTGTTTTTTCCAAAAAGGTACATCCATGATTGAAGGCCGTAATAAGACCAGCTGATCATTGTTGAAATCGCAAATAGAATGATGGCTACAGTCAGAACATAAGGGAACCAGGGCAATACCGAACCAAATGCTTTTGATGTTAAAGTCGCTCCTTCATAGGTGTTTCCATCTATTGTAACAACACCTCCGGCAGCACCATATTCGAAAGCGCCTCCACTGTTGTAGAATATGATGACCAAAGCAGTCATCGTACAAATCACGATAGTATCAATAAATGGCTCAAGTAATGCAACAAGTCCTTCAGAAGCCGGATACCTCGTTTTTACAGCAGAGTGTGCTATGGCAGCTGACCCGGCACCCGCTTCATTAGAGAATACGGCTCTCCTGAACCCTTGTATCAATACACCCATAAAGCCACCTACTGCGGCACGTGGTGCAAAAGCTTCAGAGAAAATCAATCCGAAAGCATCATCGATATATGTGATATTCGAAAATATGATGATGAGACATGCAATTACATATATAATTGCCATCAGCGGAACGATTTTTTCGGTAACCGAGGCGATCCTCTTGATTCCCCCGATAATTACAACCCCGACAATGATGGCAATGACAATACCTATAATTGTTCCGGCACTTCCGCTTTCCCAACCTATCAAGGTTGCCAGTTGAAGTGCAGCCTGGTTGGACTGCGCCGCATTACCCCCTCCGAAAGAGGCCCCAATACACAGAATGGCAAAGAGGACAGCCAGTGCTTTTCCGAGTCCTGGAAGTCCGTTCTCCTTTAGTCCTTTTGACAAATAATACATCGGACCACCGTACACTGTTCCGTCTTCTCCTATATCACGGTATTTAACACCAAGGGTACATTCAACAAACTTTGTCGACATACCAAGCAATCCGCAGATGATCATCCAGAAGGTTGCACCTGGCCCGCCAATAGTAATCGCTATAGCTACACCAGCAATATTCCCAAGACCTACAGTACCTGATACAGCTGTGGCCAGTGCCTGGAAATGAGTCACCTCACCTACTTTACTCTCATCTCTGATGGTATCTACAATGTCACCTTCCTGGATATTAACTGCAGCAGATTCAATTACACCATGTTCCTCAATGTCATCATACTTTCCTCTTACCACATTGATCGCCAAAGGAAACCTGACAACGTTTGAAAACTTGAAATAAAGTGTAAAAAATAATGCACCAACTACAAGAAGAATGACGACAATTGGAATACCAGTGCCAGGAAAGGGATAAAACACAATATTCTCCCAAGCTGTTGCTATGGGTTGAAAAGCTTCATTAATCCTTTCATCCAGTCCTTCTTGAGCTAATAGAAATATGGGTGCAATTAACAATAATGTTAACAGGCTAAATCTCTTGAATAAATTCATGTGGCAATTTGTTGTAGATGTCTGATTCTTACTGCCCGTGATGTGACCGGCAGGGTTTGCAACAGGTTTGGTTAAAAAAATGAATTGCCCAATATATCCAAATAAGTTGACCAATAAAAAAATTATCAATTGGAAATGAAGCCAAATAGTTAATAATCATTTTATTGATTAAATACATTACATTTTTTATAATATATAACAGATACAGTGTATTTTCGCACAATAGCCAATGAGCATTGAAACAGTATCTTAATCTTCTTCAGCATATTCTGGATAAAGGTGTTCAAAAGCAGGACAGGACCGGTACAGGTACTATATCCTGTTTTGGATATCAAATGCGCTTCGATTTGAATGAGGGATTTCCTATGGTGACTACCAAAAAATTGCATCTCAGATCGATTATTCATGAATTACTTTGGTTTCTTAATGGTGATACTAATGTCAAATATCTCCAGGATAACGGGGTCCGTATTTGGAATGAATGGGCAGATGAGAACGGAGACCTGGGACCTGTTTATGGTAAACAATGGCGTTCATGGGCTGCCCCTGATGGTAAAACTATTGATCAGATAGCAAGGGCAGTATTTCTGTTAAAAAACAACCCTGATTCAAGAAGGATTATTGTCAATGCCTGGAATG
>JAHHJO010000521.1:0-2318 GCA_018680275.1 Bacteroidia bacterium | reverse complement strand
AAGTAAACCTCCAAATACAGATATAGCATATCCACCTTTCACAAGCCATGATTCCCAGTGTGGTCTAAGCAGAACATAGAGAAACCGGTCTGGTCTGTCCAAATCTTTAATTAATAACAGCCCGGTCAGACCGAGAAATCCAATTCCTATTCCTATTGTCCACCAGAAAAGATTGCTGTCAAGACTGAGTAGCCCGGTAACCCATCCAAGGAATGCCATCAGGAATATTCCAGCAGAGATGGCTTTGGTCCAGACATAGGCTGAAACTTCCCATCCCCATAAAATACCTTTGTCAGGGGTATTGTATACCTGCTTGGTTTCATCCATCAGGACTTCAACTGTTTTAGGCTTGCTTACTTTCCCATTGTCTGTATCAAAGCTGGAGTTCATATTCATGACTTCTGCTAAAACATCGCTGTTTGAGAAAGCCATTTTCTCTGCTTCTTTTGCAAAGTGTCCTACACCGAGTGACTGTGACCCCCAAAAGCTGATATTTGATCGATCAGTTGCTGTCGGAATAAGTGAAACATCATCGGCATCAATATAGAAGAGGTTAGGTACGGTTGCTTTTTCAGGCTTCCTGGTTTTTACTGCCTGCCTGGCCAGAAGCTGGGCGATTTCTGTTTCAGGATTTTCCATATCCCCGGAAATGATTGCATGTTCAGGGCATACATTGACACAAGCGGGCTCGAGACCAACATCAATCCTGTGGGCGCAGTAATTACACTTTGCTGCCGTATTATTATCAGGATCGATATACAGTGCATCATATGGACACGCTTGCATACAAGATTTACATCCTATACACCTGTCATTGTCAAAATCCACAATACCATCGGGTCTGAAATGCAATGCTTCCGTGGGACAGATACTCACACATGGAGCATCTGTACAATGATTACATCGCATGACGGAAAAAAGTCGTCTTGTATCCGGGAAAGTCCCTTTTTCTACCTGTTTGACCCAAGTCCTGTTGACACCAACAGGGACCTGATGTTCAGACTTACAGGCTGTTGTACAGGCATGACACCCGATACATTTTCTGTTATCTATAATAAATCCGTACCTCATAGTTTTATTATTTAATTAATTGATTCTCTGTTTTTTCTATATCATCCAGTGCGCCCTGGATATTGAAATGGAAGTTGTCTTCTCCAATTTCGTCATAAATATTGTTTTTCCTGAAAATATCTCTGACGACACCTTTGGCACCAGTCAGATGTATTCGTATTTCTTGTTCTCTTATAATTTTAAAAAGTATTTTCATTTGTCTGAGACCTGTACTGTCAACAAAACTTATTGAAGAAATATCCAGGACCAGGTCCCTGGTTTTGGGATGTTTGTTTATCTCTGAAAGAATGCAATCTGTGAAGTGATCCGAGTTTCCAAAGAAGATATCATCATCATATCTGATAATCAGTATTGATTCTTCATCTTGAGCTTCCTGGTATCTCAGTTTATTTTTAAAAACACCTGCCTCCGGGAGTTTCCCGAGGACTGCATAATGGGGTATTGATACTCTATACAGGATAAACAGGGCAGATAATCCTATTCCAAAGAATACGCCCTGCTGGACACCTAAACCGAGGGTAAAAAAGAATGTGATCATCAGTACCATAAAATCCTGCCTGTCCGTATGGAAAAGGTGCATTGCTTCCTTGATGTCGATCAGGCTGAAAACAGCTGAAATCACAATTGCTGCAAGAATCGCATTAGGCAGGTAATAAAAGAAATCTGTAAATAGAAGCAAGGTTAACCCGATGAACATTGAAGCAAATATTGAAGCCAATCCTGTTCTTGCGCCGGACTGTTCATTGATTGCGGATCTTGTAAAGCTCCCGGTATTTGGAAATGCCTGGAAGAATGAACCAATGATCTTGGCCAAACCGAGTCCCATTAATTCTTTATTTGAATCAATATCGAATTTTCCATGCCTCGCAGCCAGTGTTTTGGCGATAGCCAGGGATTCAATGAAACTTATCAGGCAGATAATCAAAGCAACCGGAGTGACCTTCAAAACTGTTTGTAATGTAATTTCCGGCAATTCAAATGAAGGAAACCCGGATGGTACATTGCCAACAATACTTAATCCATGTGTATCCAATTGAAATATGCGCACAATGATGATGCTTAAAACAACAACAAGCAATGCAGAAGGAAAAGATCTTTTAAGCTTTTTAAGCACCATGATGATGGCCAGGCCTCCCAGCCCGATCAAGGCAGGTGTCAGGCTGAAATTTGGAATTTCCTTAATAAGGTTTACAATGGTTACAATGAAATTAGTAGCCCTCGGAATCTCTACACCGAATATGTGGTTT
>JAHHJO010000159.1:0-15094 GCA_018680275.1 Bacteroidia bacterium | reverse complement strand
TTAGGTCGCGATTTAATAACCGGGACTTCGGCCTGTTGAATGACATGAACAGCTTCAATATCAGAACTGTATGCGGACTCCAGTTTGGACAAACGTTCTTTGTCATACAAGAGTTGATTATTGAACTCTTTTCTTTCCTGTTCAATACTTATTATAGAAGGATAACCTTCGTTATAATCTTTGATGTTCTGCTTTAGGGTTTTCAGCTGATTGCGCGTGCCAGCCAATTTGGCTGCAAGCACATTAATGGAATCGACAGGGCCATCTAATTTTTTTAACAGAGATACTTGAGAAGACAGGTTTTGTACTTTACCTTCAAGGCTGACAATGCTTGTCCCATATGCTTCTCCCTGGGAAGCTGTGTTAAAGATGTTGTGCCTTTTCCTCAAGTTATAGAGACTATCATTCAGGAACTTCAAGTAGGTTGTTTTATCAGCCACACTTTTTTTCAAGCCAGCAATAACTGCCTTTTGACTATTACGAATGAGTTTCATGGCCAGATCATTGACCCTGGCCCTTGCTTGGTTGGCCATGTCCGCGGCAAATGCAGGGTCAGTATCTTCAACTGCAAGATCTATAGCATCGTACCTGGTTTTTTTTGTATTGTAAAGCTTACCCAGTTTCAGAAGAAGTTTTTCTTTTCCTTTTTTGCTTGTTGAATCAATTTCATAATGATCATAGAGATCAAATTCAGAAATAAGGTATGATTTAAGTTCATTTGATTGTGCAATAGAAAAAAGCCTGTCCAGGTCACTGTCTGATCCATATATCTTCCTGTCATCAATAGAAACAGGTTGAGCTAAATCCGGACTGGCGGCATAAAACAAGGTATTTGCTTCATAGTAATTGGGTAAAAGCAGAGACACGGCAGCAGTTATAAATGCTACCAGAAATGAAGCAATCAATATGCGTCTTCTCTTTTTATATAAAAGGACAAAGATGTCCAGAAGGCTTTCGTTTTGATTCATGAATTCCTTAGTTAAGTATAGCTATGCCGGTTTTAAGGATAAACGTAAAAATCCCATAAAAAATGATATTGCCAGGGAAATTATGGTAATAATAATTATCTCAAGAAACCAATTCATGGCTAAATATTGATGCATCAGATAAGACAGTGCAAAATATGTGCCTACAATGGTCAAGCTTTTGGAGAAGAAGGTAAAATTAAAATGCAGATCAAACATTTTGCGAGCAAGAATCAGTTGGGACAGAAAAACAAAAAATTGTGTAACCAAGGTTGCTACTGCAGCACCATAAGCGCCCTTTTCTGGTATGAGCATTAAATTGAGTGTCCAGTTAATGATAATACCAACAACAAAGATCATATTGAAAATCCTGAGTTTTCCAGAGGCAGTAATCAGCGAACCAAAAACATATGACAAAGCCATAGCCCAAAAACTAAGCATCAACACCCTGAACACTTCTGAATATGTATTGTCGGCCTGAATGTAAATGAGGTTCATGATTTCTGATGAATAAAACCAGCATATAGCAGAAATAAGACTTGCAATCGTAATAAGTAGAGATGCTGCTGAAAAAGTCAGGGTGTTTACATCTTTTTTTTCTCCAATTAAATTGGCAAACATAGGTAACAGCAGCAAGGCAAAAAGGTAGCCGATCATGTTTGCTGCATCCAGCAGACGGAAACCTGCGGCATAGACACCTGCGGCTCGTGCATTGTCATCCAGAATATATTCAAGCATTACACCATCCATCCTGGTGTACAAGGTCATCAGGAGAAAGACTATGGCAAAAGGGAAGGATTTGGTTAAAAGGGTTTTGATTTTTCCAAGGTTGAAATTTATTTTAAAAACAACCTTTTTTCTTAGGAAAAAGACAGCAACAATCACTGAAATAACTAAAGCGAAAAGTTGACCTGCGGCAAATAAAGTAATTGAAATATTCTTTGAAACATATAACAGGTAACCAATTACCAGGATCATCAAAAATTTATCAAATGCAGAAAACCATGTTTCCATTCTGAAGAACCCCAGTGCTGAGAAGTTGCTTCGTAAATAGATAAAAAGGGATTGGAAAACCATTACCATCACTATCAGACCCAGAAGTATGAAATACTCCAGGGGGTAGGACATTAACAAGGCTCCTATTGAAACCATTAAAGCAAAAAGAATAATCAGGATGATCTTAGCTCCAAGAACAATTGGGAGCATTAAACTTATTTCATCCCTGTTAGATGATATATACTGTGAGTTGTAATTCTGTATACCAAAATCCAGGATGATCTGGAACAAAAAACAAAAATTGAAAAGGGCGAAGTACATACCATATTCGGACTCACCAACGGCATTTTGAACCTGGGCATCAATTCCGAGTACATAGAATGGCTTAATGACAAAATTGATGACCAGAAGAAGGATAATATTATTTCTGAATTCCTTTTGCACTTAAACCGAAATTAATCAAATATAAAATGGCCTTAAAAAAGAAAACCCCGACCGAGGCCGGGGTTTCTGTGGTGCCTCCAGGAATTGAACCAGGGACACCAGGATTTTCAGTCCTGTGCTCTACCAACTGAGCTAAGGCACCATAAACGGCCATGTTATTTCACGGCCCTGAAAAAATAGTTGGTTTTCGAATTTTTTCATACTCCCAGGGGAGCGGGTGCAAATTTATATTCTTTTTTTCATCTGTGTTAATTTTTTTTCAATTAGATTAGAAATAGCTTATTGAAAACCATGTCTGAGACTAAAAAATACAATGCTATAGTGGAATCTGATATTGGTTTTTGGATCGTGTCTGCCAATGAAGAATCGATTACGACCATTGTTCACACACATGATCACCCTGATAAAGAATTTCATGGTAATGCACTAACTGCACGAGCAGCACTTCAGCTGGTCCAGTATTTTATGAGAGAACGCACGACTTTCGATTTGCCTTTGCAATTTGACATCCATTCCCCCTTTTTTATCCATTGCTGGAAGGAGCTGCAAAAAGTGCCTTATGGACGAACGATCAGTTATTCACATTTGGCGAGAATGGTAAAAAACCCTTTGGCTGTCCGTGCAGTTGGGATGGCCAATGCAAAAAACCCCTTTCCGATTGTAGTGCCTTGCCACCGCGTTATAGGTAAAAACCAGGATCTGACCGGATATTTATACGGAATTAATGTCAAAAGATGGCTGCTTGAACATGAAGGTGCCCTGGCTGTACAAGGTGATCTGTTTGGTTAATTGGTTAATGTGACCTTTGTTTGATAACTCTTCGTATCCAGTTTGGAATGATAATCACACCGATAATTAGATATGGGTAGTAAGTAATCAGTCTCCACAACAAAGCACCGATTGAACCGATACCTTTTGAAATATAATCACTGAAAAAACCGGAAAACAGTAGTTCCATTACACCCGAACCACCCGGGGTGGGGCTAAACTGAGTAATGACATACATTGTCTGTGATCGTGCGTATAGAAGAAATTGTGACATAAATTCAAAGTCCATTTCCACCAAAGCCAGGATGATAAAGTTGACGGTGAGAAAACGGGTTACCCATGCACCAATAGTTGTTGAGACTGCTTTGAGGTGAAAAGACAAGGGGCGATTTCGTATTTCTTTCGATGTAATGACAACATCTTCACCGATCTGGTAGAGTTTGAGTCTGAATTTTCGGATAAATGGAATGCGTGCAATCGTCATCAGGATCCTCTTTATAATTCGAGGTCTGAACAAACCCCAGGTCAGCAAAACGCCATAAAGCAGCATGAAAAACCAGACGAGAATAAAAGTGATTCCGTATCCTTCAAGCATACTTGTCATATCGGGCCGGATAAGCGGTGGGCCAAATATGATAAACAAAATCACCAAAGAAACCAGGAAAAATAAAGTATCCACTATCACAGTATACAAGACAATTGAAACTGCTTTGGCTGCTGAGATTTTTTCCTGGGAAAGGAAAAATACAGCAACGGCAGAACCCCCAATGCTTGTTGGTGATATGGAGGAGGCAAATTCCCAGATAAATACGAGTTCTACAGCATGTTTAAAGGAGAACTCATGGTCTGACAGGATTTTTAACCTGTAGGAATAGAAGATATGACGAAGAACGTAAATAAAGATGGCACAACCGAGCCAAAACCAAACACGGGCATTCCACTTGATTTTCAGAAACTCTTCCGGATCGAGTTGATTGTAAATTAATAAGCCGATTACACCAAGCCCGATGAGCATAGGGAGAATCACCTTCGTTCCGCTAACGGAATTAAGGACACTTTCCTGTTCTTTTATTTTTTTCTTCGAGCTCACTAAATCGGCATCAAATTTCGCCTTTTATTAGGATAATAAGAATAAACAAAAAATTATTATCTGCTATTAGAACTAATACAAGTGTATAAACATTATTTATTGTTATAGTTTTAGGAATATGCCAAAAAAATGGAAAGAAGCTCGTGTTATTTCGATAGAGGACCTTTCTCCATCGGTCAAGGAAATAATACTGGATATTGAAGGAGAGGAAATCATCGATTTTAAACCGGGACAGTTTGTCACTTTTGACCTTCCGATTGGAGAAAAAAGACTGGAAAGATGGCGTAGTTACTCTTTGGTTAATCCTCCCAATAAAAGTAACCGTATAAATCTGGCTGTCAGCCATCTTGAGGGCGGACGCGCATCAAGATTTTTTTTTAAAGAATTAAAAACAGGAGACGAGTTGGTCCTGAAAGGTCCGGAGGGCATGTTTGTTTTGCCTTCAAGCCTAAACAAAGACCTTGTTATGATCTGTACAGGAACCGGTGTCGCACCCTTTAAAAGCATGATTGATCATGTTTTTAATCATGATATTCCACACAAAAAGATACATCTGATTTACGGAAGCAGAACAAAAGCTGATATTTTATACCGGGAGGAGTTCGAAAAGTTAGCAAAGAAACACCCTGAATTCAAGTATTCTATTGCATTGTCAAGAGAAGAGTTTAATGGCTACCAGGGTTATGTGCACGACATATACAGGCAGCATTATGGAGAAAAACGGGAAGACATTTGCTTTTTGTTATGTGGGTGGCAGAACATGATTGATGATGCAAATAAGTATTTAAAAGAACTTGGATATTTGTCTGATCAAATTCTTTTTGAATTATACGGGTAGGATTAAAACCAAAAAGCCAGTATTTTCGTTTCACTTTCTACAATACGACTAATAATATGGAAACTAAAACAGCAAGTCCAATCATGCTCTATACAGAGCAAACCCCTAATCCGGATTCTTTAAAATTCGTTACAAACAGAATGTTGTACAAGGGTACAGCAGATTTCAGGACAGAAGACCTGGCAAAAGAATGGTCGCCAATAGCTGCCGAACTGTTTCAAATGCCTTTTGTCAATGGTGTCTATGTATGCAATAATTTCGTTACTATCAGCAAGGAAATGAATTATGCATGGGAAGATATTATGCTGAAACTTAAAGAATTCATTAAATCCTATGTTTCCGATGGCAAGGTTATCGTTAAAGAAGGATTTGCTGAAGCCATGGCACAAATTGAAGCAGACCGGGGTGTAGAGTATCAATATGACGGAGAAGAGGCTGAAATCGTACGTAAAATCAAGGACCTGATCGACAAGTATGTAAAACCCGCTGTTGAAATGGATGGTGGTAATATCGAGTTCAAATCTTTCGATAAAGGTAAAGTATCAGTAATTCTTCAGGGGTCTTGCAGTGGATGCCCATCTTCCACTGTGACACTAAAGTCAGGGATTGAAGGTATGCTAAGAAGAATGGTTCCGGAAGTTACAGAGGTTGTTGCTGAAATGGGCTAGTCTATGAGCGCACATCCTTTGTTTGAACTAAGAGAGTCTTTGACTGATCTTTGTGCACAAGTTTCTGTGTTCATCAGGAAAGAAATTACCAAAGTTGAAATCGGGGATGTTCAGGAGAAAGACATGAACAGCCTGGTAAGTTATGTAGACCAGGAAGCCGAAAGAATCTTAGTTGAAGGCTTGCAAAGGATGGTACCCGAAGCAGGTTTTATTACAGAAGAACAGACGGTTCACACTGAACAAAAAGATAAAATGTGGATCGTTGACCCCCTTGACGGGACGACGAACTATCTCCAGAGAATACCTCATTTTTCGACTTCCATTGCTCTGCAGGACAAAGGTGAAATCGTTGTCGGAATTGTTTATGAAACCATGAGGGATAACGCGTTTACGGCTGTCAGAGGATTTGGGGCATGGGAAAATAATGTTCCGATTACTGTGACAAAGACTTCCGATAATAACCAGGCGATTGTTGTATCAGGATTTCCTTACGACAGAAAGACAGATATCGATAAAAATATGTCCCTGTTAAAACATTGTATTCTGAATTATCGTGGTTTTCGTCGTTTGGGTTCAGCTGCATTGGATCTTGCTTATGTTGCTTCAGGAAGGATAGACATTTATTTTGAAGAAACATTAAACATCTGGGACCTTGCTGCCGGTGTTTTATTGGTAAAGGAAGCAGGTGGACAGGTATCTGACTACGATGGAGGAGAAACTTTCCTTGAATCCGGAAGTATTGTGTCCAGCAACGGGCAGTTACATGAGGGAATACTGGATGCTATAGAAAAAAGTCTTTGATATGTGATCTTTTATCGATGACTGAAGCCAGTGTCTCTAAATTGCAAGGTATAAGTCATCATTATTTTTTACCTTTCCCATGAATGAATCTCACAGAAAACATCAAAATTGCCATTGAATCTATCAAGGCAAATTTCCTCAGGGCATTATTGACGCTTTTGATCATTGCTGTAGGGATAACCTGTCTTGTTGGAATACTTACAGCCATAGATACAATCCTGTTTTCGATGAGTGATAGTTTCAATCGCATGGGTGCTAATTCATTCAACATTTATCCTACCAGGGAAAACATGCGCGGACGACAGGATGGAAAGGAAGTCAAAAGAGGCGCACCTATTAATTTTCGCCAGGCGATGAATTTCAAAGAATCATTTGACTATGGCGGAGCTCGAGTATCAATCAATACTTTTTGCCAGTGGAATTCTACAGTGAAACATGGAAGCGAAAAGACCAACCCAAATGTGCGGTTGATTGGTGTGGATGAAAACTACCTTGATGCGTCTGCCTACGAGCTTGAAGTAGGCAGGAATTTTTCAAACAACGAAATCGAAACAGGAGCACACAAGATTATAGTGGCCTCCGAAATTGTCAACATGTTGTTTGATAAAAAACCAGATAAAGCGTTAAATGCAGTTATCCATGTCGGGAATACGAGGTACAAGGTAATTGGTGTATTGAAGAGCAAGGGGTCTTCGATGAATACTTCCAATGACAGGCGGGTTTTTATTCCCCTGCTGAATGCCAAACGTTATTATGGCTATGCAGACAGGAATTACGGAATTATGGCATTTGTTCAGAATCCAAATGAAATAGATGATGCTGTCGCCCAGGCAACCGGGATCATGCGGAATGTCAGACGGCTGAAAGCAACAGAAGAAAATGATTTTGAAATAAGGAAAAGCGATGGGATTCTACAAAGGTTAAAAGAAATCACTACAGAATTACGGGTAGGGACAATTGCCATTGCATTGATGACCTTATTGGGTGCAGCCATCGGGCTGATGAATATCATGCTTGTCTCTGTAACTGAACGAACGCGTGAAATTGGTGTCAGGAAAGCACTTGGAGCGACACGGTTTAATATATTATTCCAGTTTATTGTTGAAGCCATAGTGATCACCATATTAGGAGGTATCGTTGGTATTATCCTTGGTATTATCCTGGGCTTTGTTGTTGCTACACTAATTAATGGACGCTTTATCATACCATTCAACTGGATGGCGCTTGGCATTCTGGTGTGCATTGTCGTGGGTGTTATTTCTGGTTTGTATCCTGCACTCAAGGCATCCCGGCTTGACCCGATTGAGTCACTGAGGTATGAGTAAGGAGTTTATAAGCTTAATCGTGATAAGGTGTTACTGTTCGCTTACCCTTAAAGCTTTTTGGCTTAGGTGGGGTCGTAAAGATTCGCTTGTTCTCACTTGAAGCAACCCCGTTTATTAGGTCTTGTAATTGATAGTTTATTCCCCGGAATAAGCCCCAAACAACATCTTTAAAAACTTCTTTCCATCAATAAAACCCCATTCCCATTCTTCATAACCTTTGATAAGTGCATCAACATCTGCGGTATCGATGGCGACATCCTGGTCTATGGCATCCATGACCCTGGACCTCATTTCTAGCCACATTGCTTTATAATCGAGCAGGTCCTGGTAACCGGCCTGTTCACCATGTCCAGGAATAATCTTAGTGTCTTTATCAGCTATCATAAGCGCGGCATCCACGGCTTTGATTGCGCCATCGGGGTGCCCTCCGGAACTGGTATCCACATAAGGAAAACGATGATTGAAAAACAAATCACCCATATGCAGTACATTGGATTCCGGGAAGTACACCATGGCATCACCGTCAGTATGCGCATTATGCACATGTATCAAATGAATGCTTTCACCATTCATGTGAATCTTCATAGCATCACCGAAGGTCAATTCAGGCCAGGCAGATACCGGTGACGCAGGCGTTGATCTTCTGAATGGTCTGACCTGATCCGTAGACAGTCTTTCTCTTACATTTTCATGAGCAATAATGATAGCACCTTTTTCAGAGAAATGGCTATTACTCCCGGTATGGTCACCATGCCAATGTGTATTCACAAGATACTTGACCGGGTGATCTGACACACTGGCAATAGCAGATTCTATTTTTGGTCCTAATTCTGCAAACTGGTCATCAATGAGTAAAACACCGTCATCTCCGACACTCAAACCAATATTGCCTCCCATTCCTTCAAGCATGAAAATATTTTCAGTAACCGGATGGATCTTAACTTCAACATCGTCAAACCCTTGACCTAAAACAGTTAACCAGCTAAACAGAAAAACAAAGAGCAGCAAATTTTTCATGTATGTTATTTTATGAATACGGGGATCGTTCTTTGATGAGAGCCATTGTATAACTGGAACAAATATACACCCGGTATATTGATCTGATTCAATTCAATAGAATTGAGTAGTCTTTGGGAATGGATAAGCTTACCAGCCGGATCAAATACTCTTATTGACAACTCCTGCCGATCAGGCAAATCATTGAAGTATATTTTTCGTCCCTCCTGGTAAAAGGTGATATTAGAAAGTACAGGATCGGATACGGAAGAAATACCCTGAGGACAAATTTCTATGTCGATTCTTGTCGAAGCCTTATCCTGGATAACAGCTTCAAAAGAAAGATCCTGGAAACCAGGAGCCTCAATAAATACCTGGTATGAGCCATTGTCTAGGTACCTGTAATAATGACCGGTTATACTATCGGAAAAGACACTTGAATTATCCATGTCATAGCCTGGAATATATAATTCAGCCATAACTGGCAAGCCCGAAACACAATCAGTAATTGTACCCCGTAGTCCATATAAAGACTCTTCCATATAATTGAGCAAGGCATTTCGATTGGCTTCCCAAATGACAGGGAGCTGATCAGAGTCCAGTAATTTATCTTCGGATATCTCAAGGGTCAACTCACGGGATCTTTTAAAGTATGTCATGTAATCCTGTCGGCCACCCTGTACTTCATACCATGCATAACCATTCGTTATTCCGTTGTTGAATTCTGAAAAGTATCCCGGGGGGCCATAATGTTGAACAGTATCTGCATACGCCCTTGATAATTCAATCCACCATGAATCGTCAGCATGTGTATGTAAATATGTATCCCAGGGGTAATTAACAACCTCAACACCACCATGAATATTACAGGCCATTTGTATGGAAACGCTGTCAGCAAAGTCCATAAAGATTTTGGTTTCTTCCTGGTAATTCCTGTTATCAGGATGTGGGCCGTCTTCAGGGTCTGGAAAGTTTCTGTTCAGATCTACAAAGGCGGCATTAAATCTTATAGCGCCTTCCACAGTATGATTACCGGCACGGTAGGTTCCGTTTGGATTAGCCAGGGGATTAATATAGATATTTACTTCATTGACCAGTCGGGTTATTCTTTCATCTTCCTGGTAATTACAAAGAAGATGATCTATAAGTTGAAGCATAACCGGAAACCCGGCGGTTTCATCACCATGCATCGTAGAAGTATACAGGAACCCGGGTTCATCTTCCTGTTGGTTAAGATTATCTCCAATCCTGGCAACAAGAATGTTTCTGCCACTATTGAGTGAGCCGATATTAATTATCTCACAGATATCAGGATAAGTTTCTTCAAACTGATACATCATTTCTTCGTAGCCTTCATAAGTAGGATAGAAATCTATCAGGGGCATACAGTCACCTTGAGATTTTAAGCTTATTATATCTTCCTGATCTTTCATTTCAATGTCAACGACTCCCGGAAGGATGGATGTGAATTTAATTTTTTCATTCAGAAGATAATTAAACCCTTCCTCGTTTACATATAGTAACATTTTTTCGGAGGAGGCACCATGATCTATTGTTATACCATTGTGGTCAAGCGCATGCTCAAGGGAGGAGAGATCAAGCAACCGGACTTGAACACCACCATATTGATGGAAATATCCGGAGTTCGGGTAAGTGTGTTGAGACTGAAGCTGGAGAGGGAGACAGAATAAAAACAGGCTAAACGAAAGAACGTAACTGTAGGTAACTATTCTCTTTTTCCCGCATTTGAAATTCATCTTCCTGTGTTTTGTCATTGTATCCAATCATGTGGAGGAGACCGTGTACGATCACACGATGTAATTCATCAATAAAGGATTGATTGTAAAGTTGTGCATTTTCCTTAACTCTATCAATACTGATAAAGACATTTGATTCAATAGGATCTGTATTTAGAGGGAAAGTAATGATATCCGTATAGTAATCGTGATCCAGGTATTTTTTATTTATTTCCAATAGATGTTGGTCTGAACAAAAGATATAATCGAGTGAGGAGATCGTTTTGTTTTCAGTGCGAACTACTTCTAACAACCATTCGCGAAGATTGTCCTTGTCTTCCAGGCTGAAATCAACATCTTCACAATAAAAAGCTATGACCTCTTTATCCATTAAAGGGTATTGAAATGCATTTCAATGGTCCGTCCGTTATTGAGAAAGTGAATTTCATCTGACAATTCTTTCATAATAAAAACACCTCTTCCTCCGCAGCACTCAAGATTGGATGGCAAGGTGGGATCCGGAATATTCTGGGGATTAAAACCACGGCCTTCATCTGAAATACTGATTACAATTTTTTGTTTTCTTTCAGTGCAACGAATATCAACGAATTTCTTCATGTTTTGCTCGTTGCCATGAATAATGGCATTGTTGACAGCTTCTGTGAGACTGATCAGGATATTATCATATATATCCTGAGTTATATTACAGTGCCTTTTCAGAGACTGCACAAATGACTCAAGGTATTGGATTTGGCAGGGTGATGACTTTATCTTTAACATTAAAGCATCATGCATGGTGTAAAGGTTTGTTATTATGATTTACTTTTTAGTGCTCTGTAATATTCGTCTACCAATTGCTTATAATAGGGTCTTAATGAAGGTGAAACCTTCTTGTACATTTCTATTTCTGCTTCTCTTTCTTTGAGGTATTCCTGGAGTGCCGGTGGTAATTCTTTAACCTTGTCTTCTCCCTGTTCTGCTTTTCGTTTGTTTTCAAATTCTCTTTCTCTTTCCGCTTTTTCGGCTTCGAGGAGTCTTGTAAGTATTTCTTCCTGTCGCAACAACAGCTCACTATCCATTTTCTTATTGACCAAATCTGTTTCAACCTTATCCATTTGGTCTATAATTTCCTGGAGTTCTTTGGACCCTTTTCCTTGTTCCATTTTTTCACGTTGCATTTCTTCCAGTGCCCTTCTCAAAGCAGCCTGTCTTGCGGCAGCTTCAGCAAAATCTTTTGCAGACTTACCTCCTTTACCGTCTTTGCCTTCTTTCTGGCCCATCTTCTTCATTTCCTCATTAAGGTCGTTTTGTCCTTCGGTAATCACATCAATCGGAATTTTACCGGAAGGACCGGAACCACCTGGCTTATTACATAATTGAGATCCAGCCATCATACCTGACATTTGTTGTTGCATTTGTGACATGGTCTCACTTAACATCAAAGCCAGATCATTTACATTTTTCATCGTCTGCCTCTGGTTGTCTTCAGCTTGTTGTTTTTGTCTTTCTTCAAGTTGATCGATACTTTTATCGAGATTAGAGTTCACCTCTACAACTTTTTCTGTCACAAAGCTTTCTATCTTGTCTACCCTTTTGGCCAATGCCTGAAGGCTGTCTTCTACAAGTTTAAAATCGTCCTTTAATTTAAACTGGTCCTGTATGTGGCCAACGTAACTTGGTGTATTAATATTTACCCGCTTAAGTTGATCGACCAGATCTTCCTGGTCAAATGAAATGGTAACAAGGTTTTCAAGTAATTGTCTCAAAGCTGCAATATCTTCTTCCATCTGCTCCATTCCTTGTGACTGCATAGAAGCCTGCATACTTTGTGCCATATTTTGCATTTTCTTGGAAGCGCTTTTCTGTTTTTTGGATGCACCCTCGTTTTGTTCCTGTTGTAACTGTTCCTGGCTGTTCTTCATGTCTTCCATGATGTCATCCATTTGTTCAGGCGTATCTTCACCAAGATCTTTTGGTCGTTCCAGTTCCTGGTTTTTCTTCTGGGTTTCTTCCATTTTCTTTTTGAGGTCCTCGAATTCCTTATTTATCTCTTCTTGTTCTTTGGCCAGTTCCTCATTTGATTTTTCCTGGCTTTCAGTTTGTTCAGCGAGCTCTTCCTGTTCTTTGGCCAATTCCTCAAGTTTTTGTACCATATCCTGGATATCCTTTTCTACTTCCAGGTTTTTAAACAGTTCAAGTAGGCGTTCATTGTTTTTCTCTTTGGCCTCCTCGCTCATCTGAAAATCTTCCATCATCTGGATCATGTCCTCCTTGTTCAGTTCCTGCAGAAGTTCTTCGATCTTTTTCATTAAATCCTGGGTCTCCTTATCGACAGCTTCTTCGAAGAGCTCCTCCATGTTTTTCTGTTTCTCCTGGATTTCTTCAGAGCGTTCTGTAAACTCATCCTGGTTTTTGAGATTTTCTTCAAACTTCTCCTTAGCCTTTTTTAATTCTTCTTCGAGTTTTTTCTGTCTTTCAAGAAGTTTCTCAAATTCTTTTTTGTCTTCCCAGTCCGGTTCTTGTTTTTGAAGAAGTTTTTCTCTCATTTTCTTGAGGTCTTCACGAATCTTTTTTGACTCTTCTATAGACCTGGCGAGTTTGTCTTTAATGTCCTCTTCGTTTTCTTCTTCCTGTTCTTCAAATTCTTCAACAGTCGGTTTCTCGAATTCCATCACAGAAGTTCTGGATGACTTGCTGCCGTTAATGGCATCGTTATCGAAAACTTCAAAGTAATAGCTTAGTTTTTCACCGGGCTTTAGTTCCATCGCGTTGATATCCAGAATATAGTCATACTGAACTTCACGGTACTGGGGGTTTAAAATTGTCTCTTTTATGGTTTTCTGACCACCTCTATCATCAGTAAGTGTATAATTGAAGGTCAGGTTCATTAAGCCATAATCATCAGATGCGTTTCCAACAAAGTAAATAATAGCCTGTTCAAGACTGTCTTCAAAAATCTCGACCGAGATTTCAGGATGCTGGTCCCTGGTTACATTCAGGGTATAAGAGACAGAGTCAGGATTCGGAATCTGCTTGTTTCTTATGTATATTTTGTACACATCATCTTCCAGAATTCTTTTTTCCAGGCTAAAACGGTTTTCTGAAAGCCTGGTTGCTTCAACATTTTTGTTGGAAGAGTTGAAGAAAACAGAAACCTGGTCCGTATTGTCCGATTCAAGTGACCATTTAATTTTTGTGCCTTCAGGAACCAAGACATCACCAATATTATTGAGTGTTTCATCTTTCCTGGAAGTGTAGGAAGGATAATCCAGGGATAATCCCAGATTGGTCAGGTTGGGTTTTAAAAGCACATTGAGCTCGTGTCCTGTGGATCTGACATCCCCTGAAAACAGACGAAAAGGAATATTCTTGTGGACATTCTTAAAAGTGTAGCTAAATGAGTCATCTGCATCCTTTTTCATTCTGTATTGGAAGTTTTCTACATCGACAAACACTTCATCAGGAAGAACAGAGCCTTCAATTTTCGTTTTTAATGTAAAGTCTTCATATTGAACCGCGTCAAGGTTGCCATTTTGAATCCTGAAATGAAAAGGTGCTTCTCTTTCGAATTCAACATTATTGTTAATAATTCTATGTGTAGAATCCTTGATCAGGCTTGGGGCAGCAAACAACATAATCAGTAAAAGCAACGCTGGAGGAAGGGCATATTTCAGGTATTTCCTGTTCTTTCCAAGATCAATGGCTGTGCGGAAAGGCACCAGTTTTATAGATTCTGTCTTTTGGTTGATAGATGCCATCACAAGGTCTTGTGATGCATTACCACCACTTTGCTTTTTTAATTGCAGAATATTGAGAAGCTTGTCTTTTACAGTGACAAAATGGTCACCAATGATCATCGCAGCCTGTTCATGATCTATTTGTTTACCTAGTCGAAAATACTTAAGAAGCGGTTGTCCCACCCAGAACGATAATGCGCCTGCAGATATAATAATAAACCCGAAAAACAATACTTTCCGGATCCCTGTATCAAAATAAAATTGATGTTCAAGAAGAGTAAACGCAAGGAACATTCCAACAACTAACCCTACTGAATACAATGATCCGCGTATAAATTGATTTAGATAGAACTTACGAATAAATCGATCTAACTTCTGTATTAGAAGATTGTAGTTACTCAGTTTACCCGGCATAAATTTTAATTTCACTCACTGGCAAAATAGCCACCTCAAATTCATAAAAAAAGGAAGAATAAGCGCTTCCTTACTTAGAGTTAAAAATACAAGTTAAAAAAACGACACTTAGGATGCAAGAAAGCATAAAACGGCAATAATTTTGTTGAATAAACGTCATAAGCAAAACCATCTTATATTTAAGCTCCCTGATTAAAATGTCAACGAATAAATCATGATTAAATTATCTGAATATTACTTCCGATTAAGGATTCTAATGACAATGGTATTTAACCTGACACTTCTGTCATTAATTTCTGGGCAAGCCGTTGTTGAT
>JAHHJO010000251.1:0-6472 GCA_018680275.1 Bacteroidia bacterium | reverse complement strand
CCCTGTTATCAGATATATTCACAGAGATAAATCCTTCGTTTTGAAGAAGTTTCAGTTCTGCTGGAGAAAAGTCTCCTTCCGGTCCAATCAATATTATTTGATGATCATTATTCAAGGGAAAAGAAGTCAATTCTTTATTCTCCGGATGATAATGAGCCAGGATCAAATCAGATTCAGTCTTATCAACTGTTTTAATAAATGATTTGAGACTGACAGGTTCATGGATTTCAGGATGATGAGTTCGCAAGGACTGAAGAGCAGCTGATCTCATGATTTTCATATTTCTCTCCAGGTTTATTTTTTTTCGTTCAGAATTCTGACAGATCAGAGGGATAATGTTATCAACGCCGATTTCAACACTTTTTTCAAGGAACCATTCCCATCTGTTGCGATTTTTTGGTGGTGCGATCCCGATAGATATTCTTTTGGCTTTCTGAGGTGCTTGATCCAGTGATAAAACTTCAAGGTCAGCATGTTTTTTATGGCATATGGTAATTCTTGCAGTGGCTAATTTCCCATTTCCATCTGTAACTTTAATTATGTCGCCTTCTTTATGTCTGAGTACCACGCAACAATGTCTGAATTCTTCTTCTTCCAGGACTGCCCTGCTTACATTAATCTGACTGGAATAAAATAGGATCACTGTTTAAGACGTATTAAATGGAGTAATGTCAATATTAATTTATCTGGATTCAAATTACGTATGTCATACAATGCTTGAACTAAATCTAATATAATGGTATTACTATATAGAAATTACTACTTTTGAGCCTTCAAAAATCACAGTTAAAATAATACTGTGACAAATTAAGAATATATATGTGGATTACCATAACCCAATTTTTCCTAAGCCTGAGTATCCTTATTGTACTCCATGAATTGGGGCATTTCAGTGCTGCCAAATGGTTTAAAACCAGAGTCGAGAAATTCTATCTTTTTTTCAACCCGGGATTTGCACTATTTAAAATCCAGAAGGGAGAAACAGAATATGGAATCGGATGGCTTCCCTTTGGAGGCTATGTGAAGATTTCAGGAATGATCGATGAAAGTTTTGATAAGGATCAGATGCAGGGTGAACCGCAACCCTGGGAATTCAGAGCAAAACCCGCATGGCAGAGACTAATCATAATGGTTGGCGGTGTGACCGTTAATTTCATTCTTGGGATATTTATATTTTCAATGTTGTTCTGGCAATATGGTGAATCCTATTTTCCGCCTTCAGAAATAAAGGATGGAATATCTGTTGACAGTTTTGCCTATGAAATGGGTCTGCGAGACGGTGATCACATTTTAAAAGTAGGCGATCGCGTGTTTGACAAGTTTAATTCTGCAATTATTTCAAAAGAGCTCATAATCAATGAAGCATCTGAAATTCTTGTAAGCAGGGATGGTAATGAATTAACAATTAATGTTGATCCACGATTTAAACAGGAACTGACTAAATATGCCAATCGTAATATCCAGCTTATAGGGCCCCGTATTCCATACATTGTAGGTGAGATCAGGAAGAACAGTCCTGCAGAGGATTCGGGCATTCAAATCGATGACCAGGTTATTGCTTTAAATGGACAGGAAGCACGTTTTGCTCATGAGTTTGTCAAAGCAAAAAATGCATTTGAAGGGAATGATCTTGAGCTGACTATATTGCGAGAAAGCGATACGCTCATTAACAGGGTACCACTGGATGAAAATGGTATGATTGGTCTTATGCCCTATAATCTTGACCATTATGTTCAGCCACAAAAAGAAAAGTATACATTCCTCGAATCAATACCTGCAGGATGGAATAAGTCATGGACCTTCCTGACGGATCAGATAAAGGCTTTCGGGCAAATGTTCCAGGGTAAGATCAAAGCCAAAGACAGCCTTGGTAGTTTCATCACCATAGGAAAGATGTTTGGTACAAATTGGGATTGGGAAAGATTCTGGAGTATGACAGCAATGTTATCTATCCTCCTGGGATTTATCAATCTCTTACCAATACCTGCACTGGATGGCGGATATGTGATGTTTTTATTATTCGAGAGTATTACAGGTATAAAAGTACCGGATCGGGTAATGGAGATTGCCACTTTTACAGGCTTTGTACTGCTGATAATATTGATGATATATGCATTGGGACTTGATATTAGTCGATTATTTTAAATTTGTATTGTGAATTATTTCGAGTTGTTCGAAATACCAGTTAGTTTTGAATTGGATACTGTAGTGTTGAAAAGGAAATATTATGTATTAAGTAAAACCTTTCATCCCGACAGATTCACACTCAAATCAGAAACAGAGCAACTTCTTGCTTTAAATCAATCAACAGAGATCAACAAGGCTTACAGGACGTTAAAAGAACGTCAAAGCCGAATCAGGTACATACTTGAACTCAAAGGAGTTATCTTTGTTGAAGGCCAGGAAAAGGTGCCACAAGATTTCCTTATGGAAATGATGGAGATTAATGAATCTCTGATGGAACTGAAACTTGACCCTGAGCCATCTTCCATTAGACGCATAGAGAAACAAATTGAAGAAATTGAAACTTCCCTTGGTAAAGAGATTAGCGCAGTCATGGAGTTAATTGACTTGGATAATCCTGACGAGTCCAAACTGGAACTTGTCAAAATTTATTATCTAAAGACAAAGTATCTTCAAAGGTTGCGGGAAAATTTATTTAACTAAAATCTTTACACTATGAGTCCTTCAAGAGTCAGGGTAAAAAGAATACCCAATTTACTGAACGAAAGATGGAAAAGCGTGGAACTTCCATCAGATGCCAAAAAAGTGGAATATAAGATATCCAATAGAGGCAGATTGAAATCAGTAAGTAAAATAGATAAGACACAACATCTTATGAATCCATCACCGGATAAGAAAAAATACATGAGATGTAGCATTAAACTGGATGGCAAAAATTACGCCCTCTATATTCATGCCCTGGTTGCCAGATACTGGTCCAAAAAACCAAAGAAAAACCAAACCAAGGTCATTCACAAAGATCTTGACCGGACCAACAATTCGCCTTCAAATGTCGTTTGGGTAACCCATGAAGAATGGAAGGAATATTTACGTCAAAGAGCCAAGAAATTTGGATTTGAACATCACAGACGTGGTGGAAAAGCCAAACTTAAAGAGGGCGATGTCGCTATTATCAAGAAGATGTTACGAACTGGAAAAACAAGGAAGAAAATGATTGCTAAAAGATTCGGGGTCAGTCATACCCAGATCAACAGGATCGAGCGGGGAGAAAACTGGGGTCATGTAAAAGCAGCGAAGTAACTTCTAGTTGCTATTGAAATTGCTCACACCTATAAGACGATCATAAAAGCTGCCAAACTCCCTGTAATAAACGAGGATCATATAATCATTTTCTGTTTCATACCAGCTTCCCTCGATGATATCCATATCAAGCAGTCCATCTTCTGTTTGTAGTGCAAACATATAATCGTAGTATCCTTGTTTGAATTTTGCGGTTCCAACATATAGTTTTCTGACCTGGTCATATTCAAGCTTATAATCGTCTTTGGCCTGCCAATCTGAAAAACCTCCTATTATGTATAAGTCTTCATCATATTCTTTGTGTGATTCCAGCGTAAATACAACATTGGCATATTCCGAACTTACTTCACCCGAACCGTATTCAAAATTTTCGAGGACAAAAAATCCATTCGCATCCTGGTCTGAAATAAAATTACGGGTATATCTTTTTTTGTTTAAATCCAGGAGTACAGTAGACCCCAGTTCATCCCTGTCAATACTGTGGACAAACTCTGTTGTATATTTCAGGCTCCTGATATCAAAATTCCTGAATTCTTTGAGAGCAGGGAAGGTAATGTTATCAAAGGCATCAAAATAAATGACATCGCCACGTTCATAAGTCCCCTGGATATTTTGAATAGCAGAATTCCAGTTTCCATTTTGTAGAACTGTAACATATATCTCTGATAAAGGTCTGCTGATATGCAGCTTCCTGTGATTTATGCTTAATTCCAGCTCCTGGTGCGTATTAAATTTCTTAACATTCTTGGGTTTCATGATGGTATGACCAATATCCACAATTGTTTCAGATACCAAGAAACGACGTGTGATCACAGGAATTTCATAATCTTCATCATAAATAGCTAATAAATAGTTGCCTGAAATTAGCCAGTTTATATCATCATTAGGCAGGGTTAATTCGTAATGGGTATATTCAGAATATGGATTAACGGAGTATCCGAATTCATCAATTTCTTCATAATTGAATCCATCAAGGTATTCTATTTCCTGCAGATCAGAAGGATACCAGTCTTTGTCACAATGAATTATCCTGTATATATACGTTTTAAATCCACCTTCCATATCATCGAAGCCAAGGGTTAGTCGTCCACTAAACTGCGTTCCGATATCAATGACAGGATAGGAAGTTTGTATCCCCGTGTGGCCGAAAGTGACACTTTTAATATAGTCTTCGTATATATAATTATCGTAAATGATATTATCAAATTGGGCATGCCCGGTTATGACCCCGGCCCAGACAAAGATGAAAGCGTAGAAAAACCTCATGACATTTAGCTTAACGCAATTTTAAGTTAAAAATTCATCATGAAGTAATATTAACAAATAAATAAGGACTGTTTTCAATCGTATCTTACAGTCTCTGGCTTACTTGTCCATGGATTATTTTTAATTCTGAACCTCCATGGCCAATGTGCACATTCCTGGGCATATGATATACCAACTCTTGGACTTCTGATAATTTCAGATTCTGGAATATCTACACCTTTTACAATATAGATGGGACTGTCCTTTGTATAAAGTCTGACAGAGTTTTGATCTCTGGTAATGCCTAAGGCCTGGCATAATTTTCCGGGTCCATTAGTGAGATTATAATTTGATACACCCTGACGCCTGACTGTCATTGTTTCCAGGCCTTCCAGTGGTTCGACAGCCCTGATTAATATAGCATGTGCTTCATTGATATCTCCGGAAACGATGTTCAACATATTATGGAGGCCATAACATAGATAAACATAGGAAACACCACCTGCCTGGAACATTGTTTTCGTTCGTTCGGTTTTTTTGTTTCCGAAAGCATGAGAGCCTTTATCATCTGGTGCACGATATGCTTCCGTTTCCACAATTCTTGCGATCGTCCTTGTATTGCCAACATTGCTGACAATAATTTTTCCAAGGAAGAATTCAGCCAATTCAAGAATGTTGTTATCCTGGTATCGAATGGAAGGTATGATATCATAAGGATCAAAGTTCATTGTCATATATCATTGCGATGTGAGGAATTCCGTCTTCAAGGTAAGGTACCCCGGATTGATTAAATCCAAGTGAATTATAGAAGGCTTTAAGATGTTCCTGTGCAGATATTTTGATATTTTTTGTTGGGTATAATCTTTTACATACTATCATGGATTCCTCCATAAGTGTTCTGCCGATCCCCTTACCCCGGGAGGAGGAGGCTATGACTACTCTTCCTATAGCACTCATATCATCGTATACCAGTCCTGGAGGCAGAATCCTGGTATATGCTATCATATGACCTGATTTATAGAAGAAAAGATGCGTGGCATCAAGATCCAGGCCATCTGCGTCAAGATAAGGACAATCCTGTTCAACGATAAAAATTTCCTGTCTCAGTTGCATCAGGTCATACAATTCTTTTTTGGTCAGTTCTTCAAATGTTTTATGTGTAAAAGATTCCTGCATTTCACGACAGTTTGCTTATTGTGTAAATATATTCTGAAAGGACCTATAAAACGATGCTCAATCAAGATTTTGTGCCAGTACACATGCTTTCTTTCCTGAAATTATATCTCCATCCGAGTGATACATTTCAAACAGGATAATATATATGCCAACCGGTAGTAATTGTCCGTTATCATTTAACCCGTCCCATGTTATCAGTCCTTCGGTAGATAACGAGGCATTGCGCACCAGTTTTTTTTCAAGTCTACCCCGATCATCATGGATTGATATGTTTGCAATATAGCCCGGCTTTTCTAAGGCATATTGAATAATCAAATGATCTTTAATCCCGTCCTGATCCGGGGAAAACACTTTATCATATAAAGTAATTTCCTGTACTTTTCCTGGAGATTCTATCCGTGTTGAATTTTGATAGCCAGGAGTTGCAAAATGGTGGAGCTGAGAAGCGGAGAACCAATTATTTGGATCATTGGTCAAGCCACTCAAACTGGTTCTTTCAAGGCTGATTCCTTCGGTATCATTTAAAAGTTCATGATGATAATCTGCGCTGTAATCGAAAGAGTCAATGGTCGAGCTGGTTTGTTTGTCTATTTGTATGATACTTACATTACCATCTGAATTGTTTAATGATGGAATGTCCTGGAAGACGATGAGGGCATCATCGGGCGCCTGGTACTCTTTATAGAGATAGTCCGGGTTTTTTGAAAAAGCTACGATTTCATTGGGTCTAAGAATAAATTCCTCCATTATATCCTGAGATTCGCCTTTATCTGCGTTGTACAAAATC
>JAHHJO010000480.1:0-5147 GCA_018680275.1 Bacteroidia bacterium | reverse complement strand
GCTTCAAGCAGGGTAGATGATTTGTTTGGAGATATATTAATGGTATATAAAGAAAATAATACCTGGAAAATGGAGAGCAATGGTCAGGCAGGCAGTAGATCTGGCACTGGTGTTGGTAATGGTCAAGGACCAGGTGGAGGGGAATTTTTTGGAGATGACTTCTTTCCTAAAAATCCTTCTGATCACCCGGAAGTAGCGTTGGGATCATTGTTTATTTTACCTGGTACAGACGAAGTTGTTGCTGCGGTTTATGATCCTCTATACAATACGTATTCAGGAGGGTTACACCGTTATAATACCATATCCGGACAAAAAACAGGATCCAAAGAGTTATATAACCACAATTTTGCAAACTACTTTGGAAAAGCCAGTGGCTTTGGGGATGTGACGGGCAGATGCGGTTCTTTGCCTGTTGAAATTGGAAACCTGGTGTGGATAGATGAAAATGAAAATGGTCTGCAGGATGCCGGTGAAAAAACACTGGCAGGTGTAGAACTGGTGATTTGTGATGCCAGTTGTAATGAAATCGGGTCTACTATCACCGATTCAAATGGAAATTACGCCTTCAACAATTCAAATGTAGATAAAGACGGAGATGGTCAGATGGATGGTTTGACCGCTGGAAGTAAATACTATATTTCATTGGATCCTGATATGTTTGATGCACAAGCATCTGCTTACCTGATCGATGAAGATTATTATTTCCCAACTATCATTGCTGGTGACAGTAGAATCAATTCAAATCTTGACGGGGACCTTGAACCTTGTTCTGATCCGACAACAAAGAATTTACCTGTTGTAGAGGTCATTGCTGAAGCAGGCAATTTAACCAGTTTTGACCTGGGCTTGAAAGCCTCAAGTACCTTTGACCTGGCTTTGATGAAGATAAAAGATTCAAATAATTCAGCGAAAATTGGTCAAACTGTGACTTTTGAAATTGAAGTATTTAACCAGGGCGGATTAGTGGCTACTGAATATGAAATTGTTGATTACATCACAAAGGCTTTCAGATTTGACGCTGCATATAACCCGGGATGGACATTTAGTGATGGTATTGCAAGAAGAGTTGTGAAATCCCACCTTTTACCGGGATCTTCTCATAAGGAATCTATAATGTTGACTGTATTACCAACAAAGGATATTTCTGATTTTGTTAATATAGCTGAAATATCATATGCAAAAGATATTACTGGCGCTTTAGCCACGGATTCAGATTCTACGCCGGATGATAAAATGGATAATGATAAAGGAGGCGAGGTAAATACAAATACTGATGATGAATTAAGCAATGACGGAACAATAGATGAAGATGATCATGATCCGGCATTTTTAGAAGTCATGGATCTTGCATTAATGAATATTGTCAGGGATGACAGAAATTATGATATTGGCGAAAAGGTCATATTTGATATGACAGTCTATAACCAGGGAAATGTTCCTGCCAAAAATATTGAGGTTACGAACCAGTACCCTGAATCACTTACTTTCAATCAATCAGAAAACAGTCAATGGACGCAGAGTTCCGGCTCTACTGTGAGTACAACAATCAATGAAGTTTTGGAACCGGGTGCTTCTATTACAGTTTCAGTAACACTGGATGTAATCGATAATAACGGTTTTAGAAATATAGTGGATTATGCAGAAATCTCAGGATTTATGTCCGATAATCCATCGGTAACTGTTGACTTTGACTCGTCACCGGATATTTTATTTAATAATGATATCGGTGGCAATCCATACGATTATACCGATAATATGATCGATGATCATGGTTCTGTCGATGAAGATGATCACGATCCTGCATTTGTCAGAGTCAGGTTGATAGACCTGGCATTAAAGAAGTCTACTGAATCCGAAGCACAGGAGCCTGGTGATGTTGTAAGTTTTGATATTGATGTAATCAATCAGGGTGAAATTTCTGTCAGGACGGTTACGCTTGTGGACTATCTACCTGATCATACTACATTGGTTGATAACAGCTGGACAACTGATACGAGTGATCCTACAGGAAGGATAGTATATAAGGTCCTGGACTTTCCGGAAGGATTCAAGCCTGGAACAATACATACAGAAACCATTTCATTGTCACTGGATATGAATGTTGATCCTGGATTGGTTATCAATGAAGCTGAAATTGCTCAAGTCACCGATTTTAATGGAATGGATATTTCAGAATTGGATATTGATTCTAAAGCTGACATGAAAAAAGAAAATGATGCTGGAGGAATTGTGTTTTCAGACAAAGATGATTTTCTTGATGGAAATGGTATTGATGATGAAGATGATCACGATCCGGCTGCTTTATACGTGGCAATGATTGATGTCGTAGATAATTGCATTTGTATGAACAATGCCTCAAATTCTGCGGATGGTCAATTCACGGAAATTATTGAAGTCACTGCACCTACAGGTCAGACGTGGAAAGTGGATCATGCAGTTGGAATATATGATCCTTCCAGTGTGTCACCTCCGGTTGCGCCAACTCCGTTTGCAACAGGAGATTCAGGTTACACCCTGGTAGAAACGCCATTATTTAATGGCAACAGTAAATATAGATTAACAGGGATAATCATTGATAACACACCTTATTCTCTAAGAGTTTTCAATGAAGATGCAGCATTCCTCCAAATTTCAGGAGGAGGATCAGCATGTAGTTATGAAGACATCGTTATCGTAAGTCCTACTGAGGGATTATCCGGGGTTTGTACGGGATCTACGCATATTTATAATGTACAAAACACATATGGATGTAATGATTTCAGTTGGTCTGTAAGCGGCGGTGGAATTATAAACGGTCCGTCAAATCAAAGTTCTGTAGAAGTTACATGGACAAATATCGGAGGACCGTATACACTTTCTCTTGTACCAAATTGCACAAATTCATGCCTGAGTCCGATCAATACCCAGGTAAGCGTTGGTCTTGGAGATGGTGCTATGGCTTGTCGTCATAATATCAATGTTTCTCTTGGTCTGAACTGTACGACAGAGATTGAAGCAGATATGGTATTGACCAATCCTGCAGGTTCAGGTGTGGTATACCAGGTGATGGTACTTGATGATCATAACCAGCTTATTCCTAATAATTTATTGACAGAAGAACACTTATGGACTGATGTAACAGTTAAAGTCATAAATCCATGCAACGGGAATTCATGTTGGGCGGTAGCCGCCGTAGAGGACAAAATGCCTCCTTCTATCCAATGTGAAGATATAGATATGCCATGCTGGCAAATGGATTCCTATGAACCGCTTGTCGTTGACAACTGTACAGATGCAAGTTATACACTTCTTAGCGAGACGATTCAACCGATCTCCTGTGATGTTGATTATATCAAAGAAGTTGTAAGAGTATATGTTGCAGAAGATGAGTTTGGTAATCAGTCAGAAGAATGTGAACAAACAATAAAACTGGAAAGAATTGATCTTGATCAAATTGATTGGCCTTCCAATTTTATGCTACTTGATAATACAAACCTGTCTTGCATGGATGACATGTATGATGAGACAGGCTTCCCAAGACTTGAAATTACAGGTGTTCCATACCTGCATGGAGGGGCTTTATATCCGCTTCCTGATTTTTATTGTAACATAGGTATTGACTATTCAGATTTTCTTGTTACTGAATTTGGATGTGTTAAAAAGATAATGAGAACATGGACTGTCTATGAAGCATGGTGTACGGTAGGGGAGTCTCGACAGTTTGCACAGACCATAGAAATAGTAGATACATTCGATCCGGTCGTATCCTGCCCGCCTTCTATGACGGTGAGTTCAGATGGTGGTACAACATGTTCAGCGACAGTAACACTTGATCTTCCAACAGTGACCGATGATTGTTCAACTGAATTTGAAATTGATATTTCATATCCGACAGGATTTTTAGATAATGTAACTCAAGCCAAACAGGCAGTATTTGATGTTGGAGTAAGTGAAGTAACTTATACAGTTTATGATGGATGTGATAATTCAGGGACCTGTGTGACCTATGTCACTGTAGTTGATGAAGCCCCACCAACTGCTGTATGCGATCAGAATACGATAGTATCTCTAAGATCTGATGGTACCGCAAAAGCCTTTGCACAAACATTTGATGATGGCAGCTTTGATGATTGCAGCCTCTTTAAAATGTTGGTCAGAAGAATGAATTCAAATTGCAATTGCCATGTTCCTGTATATGACAATATGAGATACCTGGGTGAAAGAAATGGCAGATATTACTACTTGTCAAAGTTTAAGACACATGGCTTTAAAGCATATGATTATTCACAGGCATTTGGAGGATTTCTTGCGACGCTGGAAAGTAATGAAGAGCATGAATGGCTGTATGCACAGGCTAGTCAATACACGAGTGGAAATTATTACATCGGCTTAAGCGATGAAGGACATGAAGGCACATTTACATGGGCTAATCATGCGCAACCAACTTATAATAACTGGATGTATGGAAGTCCTAATAATATTGGAGACAATGTAGTTACAAATGCCAATGGATATTGGGAGGTTGTAAATGGAAATGCAACGGAGGCTTATTTTGTAATGGAAGTTTCAGATGCCTGTACTTTCAGCAACGAAGTCCATTTCTGTTGTGAAGATGTATCTGAAAACCAATTGGTGATCTTTAGAGTGGTAGATTACTTTGGCAGATATAATGATTGCATGGTGAATGTAGAAGTTCAGGATAAAGTTGCTCCGGATATCAATTGTCCGGCAGATATGACCATCGACTGTACAACAGCATATGATCTTAATGATCTGTCTGCATACGGAACAGCGACAGCAACAGATGTTTGTGGTGTCACCCTGTCAGAGTCTGCTACAGATACTATCAATATTTGTAATGTAGGAGAGATAAACAGGGTCTTTACAGCGTCTGATTTGAATGGATCGAGTACCTGTGAACAAACGATATATGTAGAAAACAGCCATCCGTTCAACCCGGCAACAATTATCTGGCCGGCAGATTTTGATTCTGATATGGGTTGTGGTGCAGGAGATCTGCATCCTGATAATTTACCTGCAGTAAACAGCTATCCAATATTGATTACGGATCAATGTGACATGGTTGCACCAAGCTATACAGACCAGACATATTCATTTGCCGGTACAGGAGCAAATGCATGCCTGAAAATATTAAGAACATGGACGGT